>JAOUHH010000071.1 GCA_029865195.1 Desulfobulbaceae bacterium | reverse complement strand
CCTGCGCCTCCACCGAACGGATCAGCCCGCGCCCCTGGCAGTGCTGACAGAGGCGGTAACTGCCCTGCTGCACCGGCGCCGCCATCTTCTGCCGGGAGATCTGCATCAGGCCGAACTTGGATATCCGGGAGAAATCGACCTTGGCCTTGTCCCGCTTCATGCTGTTCTTCAGTTTCTTCTCCACCTCGCGGATGTGCTTGGACTCACGCATGTCGATGAAATCAACCACGATGAGACCGCCCAGGTCGCGCAGCTGCAGCTGCCGGCCGATCTCATCGGCCGCCTCCATGTTGGCGAGGAAGATGGTCTCCTCAAAGTTCTTGTCCTTGGCGGTGCGGCCGGAGTTGACGTCGATGGCCACCAGCGCCTCGGTGGGGCTGATGACGATGGAACCGCCCGACGGCAGCTTGACGGTGGGGTGATAGATCTGCTCGATCTGCTCCTCGATCTGATAGAGGTTGAAGATCGGCCGCGACCCCCGGTGCAGTCTGACCTTGGTCATCTTCTGCTGCTTGGCCGGCAGCAGCTGCATGAAGGTGTTCACCTGCTGATAGGATTCCTCGGTGTCCACCAGGATCTCCTGGATGTCCGGGGTGAAATGGTCGCGGAGGAAGCGGGAGATGACGTTCTGCTCCTTATAGACCAACGACGGGCTAGGCAACTCCTGGGCCCGACCCTTGATCTCGCCCCAGAGGTTGAGCAGATACTTGAGATCCTGGGCAAGGGCGGTCTTGGTGATCTCGTTGCTGGCGGTCCGGACGATGTAGCCGATGCCCTCGGGGATCTTGAGGCTGTCCATAATCTCCCGCAACCGCCGCCGCTGCTCCTCGTCGTCGATCTTGCGCGAAATTCCCGCCGAATCGCTGCCCGGCATCAAGACCAGATACCGGCCCGGCAGCGAGAGATAGGTGGTCATGTTGGCGCCCTTGTTGCCGGTGGCCTCCTTGACCACCTCCACCAACACCTCGGTGCCCTTGCGGACCACATCCTGAATGTTCAGATCCTTCCAGTGGGTGCCGGGGGCGACTTCCTTGCTGTAATATTCGGGGTGGATATCGCCGAAGGGCAGGAAACCGTTCTTGCCGGTACCGATCTCAACAAACGCCGCCTGCAGGTTGGGCTCCACCGCCGCGATCTTGCCCTTGTAGATGTTGCTCTTCTGCTGGGCGAGGACCATGGTCTCGATATGAAAGGATTCGACCTTGCCGTTTTCAAGCAGGACCACCCGGCACTCCTCGGGCTCCTCGCTGTTGATGAGGAGCTTGAGTTTGCCGGAACCGGCCACCTCTCTCTCCTCACCATCGTCGGTGGCCACCCGGCCGCCGGAGCTTTTCCGCTCAGCTGCCTGACCGCCGGTCTCGACAACCTCGTCGCTGTCAACACCCTCGGCGTCCACGGCGTCCACCGCCTTGCGAGCACCCTGCGATCTGCCGCGCCCGCCACGGCTTCTCCGCCCCCGCGACCCTCTTTTCCGGCCAGTGGGCGGCCGCTCCGCATCGGCCTCGGTGGGTTCCGCAGCGGGGGTTGCCCCCTCCTCGGCAACCGATACGGCGACACCGCCAGCCAGCACCGCGCCGCCTTCGACAACCACCTCGGCTGCCTTACGCTTGGCCGCGCCCGACCTCCGTCGCCGCCGCGCCGCGCCGGAGCGGGACGACCGCTTGGGCGTTGCCTCCCCGCCTTCGGTTGCCGGAGCATCTGCCTTGACTTCCGTTTTGACTTCCACCGTCGCCGCGGCGACCGGTACCTTATCCTTCTGTTGTTCTTCGCTCATTGTCTGCCTTTTCGTTGACAGCCAACGTCCCAACCGCCCCAGGATAGAGGGAGATTCATCGATATCTTTGGGTTGTTCGGGATCCTTGGCCATTATTCCGTGTCCATCTCCTCCCATGCACATGCAGGGGAAGAGGGCGTTAATTGATGCACCCGCTGCCGGGGCTGCCTGTTGCGGCGCTGCCCGTCACCGAGTTTTTCGTTCAATTGGTCTGATAATACGTTTTGCCGACATGCTCGGAACGGCGCACCGCGCCGCTTGCCACCAACCGCGCCAGCGCCGCGGCGGTGAGCGCCGGATCGAAATGCAACGCCTCACCGATATCGACGGCCGTACAGGGACGGCGCTTGAGCATCTCCACTATCTCCGCTTCCGCCAGCGGCCGGAAAGCACGTTGCTCCCGACGGCTGAAATCAGCGATAATCTCCACCCGGCCATCGAATCGGCCGGCAACGGCCTCCATCGCCGCCCGGTCCAACGGCCGCGCGAAGGCCTCGAGTGGCGGCCGGACCACCGTGTTCAGCTGCACCCGGGCCGGCCCGATCTTCGCCACCGTCTCCACCAGGGCCGCGATATCCTCCTCGCTGTCGTTGATCCCCTTTGCGAGCAGGATCTCAAGCCACACCTCTCCGGAAAATTCTGCTACAAAGCGGATGAGGCCGTCAACAATATCATCGAGTACGGCGCAGTTGGCCGGTCGGTTGATCCGCCGATAGCTTTCCGGCCGTGCCGCATCAAGGGAAGGGATAACCAGATCGGCGGCCATCAGCTCCGCCCGCACCTCGGGGAGATGGAAGGTGGAGCCGTTGGTCAAGACCGCCACCGGCCTCGCCGCCTTTTCCTTGATATGACGAATCACCCGCCCCAATCCGCTGTGCAGGGTCGGCTCGCCACTGGCGGTGACGGTAAAGACATCCAGGGCGGCTGCGCCGGGGTCGGCGAGCAGGGCGTCAATCTCGGCGATGATCTCACTGGTTGGGAAATACTCCCGCCGCTCACAGGTCAGACAAACGGTCGGCCCCACTTCGCAGTAGATACAATTAAAATTGCAAATCTTGGAAGGAATAAGATCAATGCCCTGCGAGAGACCCAGACGACGGGAATTGACAGGGCCAAAGAGATATTTCATGGGCGACAAAGGGTCCGACTGCAAAACGCGAAATCCAGGCAAAGAGGATTCGCGAAGGAATCTGGGGGAAACAATATCCGCAACCTTAAAAAACAACCCTAATTTAAACAATTTACAGTATTTGGCAAGGCAAATATAAGTAAATCGGAAAAACAGGCGGCAACGGCTCCTTTTTTTCGCCACCGACCCGCCCGCGACCTCAAAAAGACACCCCCCGCCAGCCACTCGCCACCCCTCTTGCCGCCGCCATCAACGCAGCCGCCTGCCGAATCCGCAAAAGCATTTTGCCTTGACACTACTTGCCTGCGCGCGTAGATTCTTCAGTTTTAAACATCAATCCTCAAGCCGATGCGCCCCCCCTCAACCAGACAAGAAAGGGCGCACCCCCGGCTTGCAGGCCAACATTACCGGAAGGAACAGACGTTATGCGTAGCGATGCGATCAAGAAAGGATTGGAAAGGGCCCCCCACCGCTCCCTGCTGAAGGCCATGGGCTACACCGACGAAGAGATCCGTCGGCCGCTGGTTGGCGTGGTGCACGCGCACAACGAGATCATTCCCGGCCATGTCCATCTCGACAAGATCTGCGAGGCGGTCAAAACCGGGGTTCGTATCGCCGGCGGCACCCCCATCGCCTTTGCCACCATCGGCGTCTGCGACGGTATCGCCATGAACCATCGCGGCATGAAATACTCCCTGGCCAGCCGCGAGATCGTCGCCGACTCGGTGGAGATCATGGCCAACGCCCACCCCTTCGACGCCCTGGTGCTGATCCCCAACTGCGATAAGGTGGTGCCGGGGATGCTGATGGCCATGCTGCGGGTGAACATCCCGGCGGTGATGGTGAGCGGCGGCCCCATGCTCACCGGCCGTTATCGCGGCAAGGACGTGCATCTGGTCAGCGTTTTCGAGGGCGTCGGCCGGGTCAAGGCCAACACCATGACCATGGAGGAATTGAACGAACTGGAAGAGGCGGCCTGCCCCGGTTGCGGCTCCTGCGCCGGCATGTTCACCGCCAACTCCATGAACTGCCTCACCGAGGCGCTGGGGCTTGGGTTGCCGGGCAACGGCACCATCCCGGCGGTTTCCGCCGCCCGCATCCGGCTCGCCAAACAGGCGGGGATGGCGGTGATGCACCTGCTGGCCGAGGATATTCGCCCGCGCGACATCGCCACCCGAGAGGCCTTTGAGAATGCGATGGCGGTGGACATGGCCCTGGGCTGCTCCACCAACACCGTCCTCCACGTACCGGCGGTGGCCCGCGAGGCCGGGGTCGACCTGCCGCTCGCCACCTTCAACGAGGTCAGCGTCCGCACCCCCCACCTCTGCAGCCTGATCCCCGGCGGCCCGCACAGCATGCAGCAGCTCGACGAGGCAGGCGGCGTCGCCGCGGTGATGAGCGAGTTGGAAGGGCTCCATCAGGATGTAATGACCGTCACCGGCAAAAGCCTGCGCGAGAACCTCGAGGGCGTGGTCTCCCGCAACGCCGAGGTGATCCGGCCGCTGAACAACCCCTACCACAAGGTGGGCGGCATCGCCATCCTCTACGGCAACCTGGCCCCGGACGGCGCCGCCGTCAAGCAGTCGGCGGTGGCCGACGAGATGCTCAAGCACTCCGGCCCGGCCCGGGTCTTCAACTCCGAGGAGGAGGCACAGGAGGCGATCCTTGCCGGCAACATCAAATCCGGCGATGTGGTGATCATCCGCAACTGCGGCCCCAAGGGCGGCCCCGGCATGCCGGAAATGCTCTCCCCGACCTCGGCGATCATCGGCATGGGCCTCGGCAAGAGTGTTGCCCTGATCACCGACGGCCGCTTCAGCGGCGGCACCCAGGGCGCCTGCATCGGCCACGTCTCGCCGGAGGCGGCCGAGGGCGGCCCCATCGGCATGGTCAAGGAAGGCGACCGCATCATCATCGATATCCCCAACCACTCCCTCAAGCTCGATGTCAGCGAGGAAGAGATGGAAAAACGGCGCGCTGCCTGGCAGCCGCCGGCGCCCAAGATCACCTCCGGCTACGTGGCCCGTTACGCCCGCCAGGTTACCTCGGGCAGCACCGGCGCGGTCCTCAAGGACAAATAAGGCGATCCGTGACCCATCCCCCGACAACCGACCTCCGAGGCAACCCAATGGCGGCAAGGAATCTCCATCTCCGGCGCAGATGCTATCGACTGGCAATCGGCCTCGGATTATTCTGCCTGCTTGCCGGCACCGGCCATGCCGCCGCCCCGGTGCAAGAGCCGTGGGAGATTACCGCCGACCGGATCACCCGTTTCAAGGATCCCGACATCGTCATCGCCGAGGGCAACGTGATCCTGCATCGGAGCAAGAAGGTTGCGGATGGCGACCTGACGGTCATCAAGGCGGACTGGATGCGCTACGATGTCAACATGGGTACGGTCAAGGCGCGCGGCAACCTCTCACTCACCGCCCCGGCCCAGGATGTGCGGGCCGAAACGGCCCGCCTGGATCTCAACAACCAAACCGGCACCGTGATCGACGGCACCCTGACCCTCGATCACGGCGACTATGCACTCCGCATTGCCGGCCACGAAATGATCAAGACCGGCCCGGACACCTATGAGATCAAGGATAGCAGGGTCACCACCTGTCCCGCGCAGGAAGGCAAAACCCTGCCCTGGGCGGTGGAGAGCCGCGACGTCAGGGTCAAGAAGGAGGGCATGGCGGTGCTCCAGCCCGCCACCCTGTTGATTCGCGAAACCCCGGCCCTTTACACCCCTTACCTGACCTTCCCGGCCAAGACCAAACGCGAGAGCGGCTTCCTCACCCCGGAACTTTCTACCGGCGAACGCGACGGCTTGGGGATGATTGCCCCCTACTTCGTCAACCTCTCGCCAAGCTCCGACGCCACCCTCTATCCGGGCTACCTCGCTGAACGCGGCCTGGTCGCCGGCGCCGAGTTCCGCTATGTGGCCGACGCCCGCTCCCGCGGCACCTTCGGCCTCAACTATCTGCACGACAAGAAGGTCGACACCGCCACCGACGATTTCAATGAGGACGGCATCCTTCGCGGCGACCAGAACCGCTACTGGGTACGCGGCAAGGCCGATCATGATTTTGGTGACCGGACCACCGGCAAACTCGACCTTGACGTTGTCTCGGATCAGGATTTTCTCCAGGAATTCCGCAAGGGGATGAGCGGCTTTGAGCTCAACGACCGCCAGGCACAACACGATTTCAACCGCGGCTATGACGAGGAGACCGTCACCCAGCGAAAATCAATCGCGCAACTGACCAAAAGCTGGTCGGCGGTGAACATGCTTGCCAACATGACCCTGGTGCAGGATGCCCGGGAACATCGTAGCGCCGTCACCCCGGTGCAAACCGTGCCTCGCGTCCAGTTCAACGGCCGGCAGCAGATTGGCGAAAGCAGGACCAGCGCGGTCTGGAACGCCGAATACCTTTACTACTATCGCAAACGCGGCCTCGGCTACCACCGCGCCGACCTGTACCCGAAACTGGTCTGGTCGATCCCCCGCGGCTATTTCGAGGGTACGGTCAGCGGCGGCGTGCGCGAAACCATGTATCTGGCCGAGACCCACGGCGATCCGGCCCTGGCCTCCTGGAACCACAGCGACTCACAGAACAGGACCGTGCAGGATTACGACATCAACGTCGCCAGTCCCTGGCTGCGTGATTTCGCTCTCCACCTCGGCGACACCGACACCCTTACCCACACCCTGCGCCCGCAGCTGATCTACGGCTATACGCCCGGGGTGGACCAAAGCACCCTGCCCCACATTGACGGCCGCGACCGGATCGGTGGCCGCAACCAGATCACCTATGCCTGGAACAACTACTTCCAGGTCGCCGGCACCTCCCCGGAAGGCGGCAACCGCAAGCGCGCCCTCGGCCAGTTCAACCTCCAGCAGACCTACAACATCCGGGAGGCGAACCGCGACCTGACATCGGCCACCGACAAGAACCGGCCCTACTCAGACATCCTGCTTGAAACCGAGCTTGCCCCCTGGGCCGGGCTGAACCTCTCCTACGACAGCGCCTGGTCCGTGTACGATCAGGGCAACACCTACCATCAAATTCTCGCCGGTTACAACGCCGGCGAACGGAACCGCCTTTCCGCAAGCTACACATTCCAGAAGAATCCTGCCCTGCGCAAGCCCTTCTTCTACTCCGGCGTCACCCCGAACTCGGAGCGGAAACTCACCGCCTCCCTGGACTCCAAACTGACCGAGACCGTTGCCCTGCGCGGCACCGTCGACCAGCGCCGGCAAGCCGGCAACAACCACCTCGACCAGACCCTCCAGCTCATTTACCAGCCGGCCTGCTGGGGCGCCACCCTGCTCTGGAGCAACACCGACGAAGACCAACGCATCGCCCTGATGTTCTCGCTTACCGGCATCGGCGACTTTGCCGGCATCGGCTTTGCCGGTGAAGGTGGAATGGAATATGACCTCTTTTGATGTTTTTAACGGCGACGCCGACGGCATTATCGCCCTGCACCAGCTGCGACTGGCCGAACCACGCCCCGACGCCCAGCTTATCACCGGCGTCAAGCGCGACATCAAGCTGCTCACAAAACTACAGGGAGTCCGGCAGGCACGGGTGACAGTGCTCGACATCTCCCTGGACAGCAACCGCGAACCCTTGAACGCCCTGCTTGCCGCCGGCTGCACTGTCTTCTACGCCGACCACCACTTCGCGGGCGAGATCCCCGACTCGGCCAACCTTACCGCCCATCTCGACCCGAGCCCCGAGATCTGCACCTCGCTAATCATCGACCGCCTGCTGGCAGGATGCTACCGACCCTGGGCGATTGCCGCCGCTTTCGGCGACAACCTGCACGACGCGGCACGGCTGGCGGCGGAACCCCTGCACTTGAGCGAGTCACAACTGGCAACGCTGCGCGAACTCGGCGAACTTCTCAACTACAATGGTTACGGGAGCACCGTGGCCGATCTCCACCTGCCGCCGGCCGACCTCTACCAGGCGCTACACGGCCACGAAGACCCCTTCGCCTTCTGCGCGCAATCACCCATTCTCGACAAACTGCGGCGGGGATTCGCCGACGATATGCATCGGGCACGCGCCTGCGAACCCATTCAAGACGGCCCGGCCGGACGCATCTACCAGTTCCCGGCTGCCCCCTGGTCGCGCCGGGTCGCCGGGGTATTCAGCAACGAGAAAGCCCGCGAACGCAAGGATATCGCCCATGCCTTGCTGGTCGACAACAACGACGGCACCCATACGGTGAGCGTCCGCGCGCCGCTCGTCAACAAAACCGGGGCCGACACACTTTGCCGACGCTTCCCAACCGGCGGCGGCCGCGCCGGCGCCGCCGGTGTCAACCGCCTGCCCGCCGATCAAATCAACTCTTTCATCCGTGCTTTTGCCGAGGTATTCACATCATGATCTTCCCATGGCGCCAGATCCTTACCGCTCTTTGCATGTTCCTTCTCCCGGCCTCGACCATCGCCGTGACCGAGCCCCCGCCGCCACCCATGGCCGCCGACCTGGTGACGGACGGACAACTGATTGATATCTCCAGCCCTCGCTACCGCGCACTCTTTACCGAACTGCGCCAAAAATACCGCTTCACCCAGGAGGAGCTTGACTACACCTTCATCGGGGTCAGCATCAACAAACGGGTCCTGGAACTGATGGACACCCAGTGGGAAGCCAAGCCCTACTATCAGTATTACCCGCGCTTCATCACCCCGACCGCGATCCGCGAGGGCAAACAGAAACTCGAAGAACACAAGGCGTTACTGGACGAGGTGGAGCGAAAACTGGGGGTGGAACGGGAGATCGTCGTCGCCATCTGGGGTATCGAAACCCACTACGGCAGCAACGAGGGCTCATTCGGCCTCTTCCAGACCCTCAACACCATGTTTGACGCCTATCCCCGACGGAGCGACTTCTACCGGAAACAGCTGATCCACCTCCTGCTCCTCTGCCGCGACAACAATGTCGACCCCCTGAGCATCAGCGGCTCCTACGGGGGCGCTTTCGGCCAGACCCAGTTCATCCCCTCCAGCTTTCGCGAATACGCCGTTGATTTCGACCATGACGGCCGCCGCGATGTCTGGAAATCCATTCCCGACGTACTGGGGAGCATCGCCAACTACCTGAGCCGCTATGGCTGGCGCTACGGCACCCCCATCTACGAGGAGTTGGGTGACACCCTCAGGGATCCACAGCTGACCGCCGCCTACGAAAAGGGCCGCAAGGGGCTGGTCCCCTGGAAATTCGTGAGCAAGGCCCAATGCATCGACCTTCCCAAGCCGCCGGACGAGAAAGACTTGACCATCGTCGGCCTGGAACTTGAAAACGGCTCGATGCGCTATGTGGCAGGGTACCCGAACTTCCAGGCGATCACCGCCTGGAACCACTCCAACCGCTACGCCATGGCGGTGACGGAACTGGCGGCGCGGCTCAAATAACCCCCCGACACCACAAATACACGGCAAGCGATGGAGCCCCAGCGTGTGGCACCCCCATCGTTTGCCGACAGCACCGCGCCATTGCCCGCAAACTTCGCGCTGAACATCCGCAGCCAACAGTCGCCAAGCGGCCCATCCACAACAAAACAAAAAAATCAAGAAAAATATTTATTGCGGCAATAAATATTTTTATTTACAAAAGATCAAACCCGAGGTTATTGTCCATCGATTTTGCCCTACTAAGGGGATAGGTCATAAAACAAATCTTGGAGGAACCCACAAATGTCATCAGTAAAGAAAATCGTTGCCCTGGCTCTCTTCGCGCTGCTTGCATGCACCAGCATTGTTGCTTGCGACAAGAAAGAGGAACCGGCCGCTGAGGCCACCCCCGTAGCTCAGGAAGCAGTTGCTGAGCCCGCAGCTGAGGCCGCTGCTCCTGCAGCCGAGGAAGCCGCTCCCGCAGCCGAGGCTGCTGCTCCTGCAGCTGAAGCCGCTGCTCCCGCAGCTGAGGGTGCTGCTCCCGCTCACCAGTAAGACCTGGGAACCGGTAACGGTTAAAAAAAGAGGTGTCTGGCTTATCCAAGCCGGACACCTCTTTTTTTTCCTACGCTTTTCGCCAAAGCCCATGATGCCGGGCTGGCCTGTAAATCCGCACCTACCTCAAGCAGGCTCTCCCGCCGCAATTACTTCAAGCCATGCCTGGTGAGCCTTGAAATACATGCTCGCATGTTTGGCGTCCTGATATGCGATGACGCTTTCCGCAGCCTCGCACCTGCGCTTCCAATAATCCAGTTGCGCAGCCACCAAACCAGACACCACCCCTTCCGCGCCCACCGCCTGCGGCCCGGAAGCCTCACACGTATAGCCGCAATCCAGACACCTGAGCCCCTTGCCGCCGGTATCAGGGTCCTCCAGCAACAATCCCGCCTTGCACCCCGGACAATAATCAAATTCCTTCATGTATTCTCCTGTTTATTGAATCGCTGTCCATTACCGCGACAAAACAATCGCCTTTTGGTATAGAAAGAAAATGTGAAAGTTGCCAGATGTCAAGGAAAACCACCCGGCATTCCTTAAGGCGCAGCCTGCCGCCGCCGGCAAAAAAAGGGGAGCGGGCCTTGCGGCCCACCCCCCCTTTCCAGCACGACGCGGTAATATAATCCCTACTTTCTGATCGACTTACTCCCCTTGACCAGCGAATCCACCACCGACGG
>JAOUHH010000292.1 GCA_029865195.1 Desulfobulbaceae bacterium | reverse complement strand
GGGCAAATCAGGTTGTCAACACTACTCCACCGTACGACTTTCCAGCAAGAATTTTCTCGTTCAATACGAACCACATCATGCCAACCATCTATCTTATCCGCCACGGCGTCACCGGCGCCAACAAGGAAAAACGGTTCGCCGGCCGCAGCCAAGAGCCTCTCCACGCCGACGGCATCGAGCAGATCAGGGGGCTTGCCGCACGGCTCGGGGATAAGGGAATCGGCCGCATCGTTGCCGGGCCGTTGCCGCGCACCCGACAGAGCGCCGAGATCATCGGCGATGTCCTCGGCGTGCCGGTGGCAACCAACGACGCCTTCAACGAGATCTTGCTGCCCCATTGGGACGAATTGACCAAAGACGAGATCCGCGCCCGCTTCGGCGATGAATATCCCACCTGGCTGGCCGATCCGGCAGGCTTTGAGGTGGCGGGCTGCGAAACCATCGCGGCGGTGCAGCAACGGGCCGTACGCGCCATGGAACAGCTCTTTGCCGACAACGATCAGCCGATCCTGGTGGTAACCCACCTGATCGTCGCCCGCGCCCTGATCCTCCACTACCGGCGGCAGCCCATCGCCGACTTCCGCGCCATTGCCGTCGGCAACGGCGCCCTCGTCACCTTCCGGCGCACCGATGACGGTGCAACCGAGATATTCCAGACCGCTTAAGCGCCCTCACCACCCTCGGCGGCAAGCTGCCGGTGCAAGGCATACACCGCTTCCCCGCCTTTTGCCAACCGCTGCCGCAAGGCCTCGACAAACGCCACCGACCGATGCCGGCCGCCGGTACAGCCGACTCCCACCGTCAGCGACGCCTTGCCTTCCCGCCGGTAGAGCGGCATCAAAAACCGCAGCATCGCCTCCAGCAGATCAAGAAACCGCCGCGCCTCGTCGTTATCGAGGGCGTAGGCGGCCACCTCGGCCTCCCGGCCGGTCCGCTCCCGCAAGGCCGGAACATAATGCGGATTGGGCAGAAACCGGACGTCGAAGAGGAGATCCGCCTCCAGGGGGACGCCGTGCTTGAAACCAAAGGAGAGAAGCGCCACCCGCAGCCGGTCGGCGGCGACATCCTCGTCCGTCGCGTACCGCTGCCGGATCAGATTGCGCAGCGCCTGGGTCGACAGGCTTGAGGTATCGATAAGATTGCCGGCGTCACGCCGCAACGGGTCCAGAAACGCCCGTTCCCGGCGGATACCGTCCAGTACCGTGCCGTCGCCGGCCAGCGGATGCGGTCGCCGCAACTCGCTGAACCGCCGCACCAGAGCCGCGTCCGAGGCTTCGACAAAAACAAGTTCACGGGCATGATCATCTGGCAGGGAGGCAAAAAGGGCGGCGGCGGAGGCCGGAAAGGCGGTGTCGCGGACATCCATCCCCACCGCAACCTGCCGGGGTCCGTCGGTGCGCGCGGCAAGACCGGTCAACAGCCCGCCCAGCAAAAAGGAGGGCAGGTTGTCCACGCAGTAATAACCGATGTCCTCAAGGGCACGCAGGGCCGTGCTCTTGCCGGCCCCGGACAGGCCGGTGACGATGATCAGCCGCAATCTGCGCACACGTTCTCTCCACAGTTTGATGGGGGCGCCCAAGAACACCCGGCGGTCGATAAGAGTCTAGCCCTTGCTGAACTTCGGTTTCTTCCGGAGCTTGGAGGGCAGGATTCCGAGCTGTTCCCGATACTTGGCCACGGTGCGGCGGGCCAGGGTAACCCCTTCCTTCTTGAAGAGGGCGGCGATGGCCATGTCGCTGAGCGGCTTCTCGGGGTTTTCGGCCGCGACAATGGCGCGCAGCCGCACCTTGACGCTCTCGGAGGCAAAGGATTCGCCATCCTCGCCGGCGATGGCGGTATTGAAAAAATACTTGAGTTCAAAGGTGCCCTGGGGGGTATGCACGTATTTGTTGCTGGTCACACGGCTGATCGTGGATTCGTGCATCTCGAGATCCTCGGCCACGTCGCGCAGCACCATGGGCTTGAGATGGGCGATACCGTGGTCGAAGAATTCCCGCTGGAACTTGATGATGCTCTCCACCACCCGATAGATGGTGCGCTGCCGCTGCTGGATCGACTTGATCAGCCAGACCGCGGAGCGAAGCTTGTCCTGGATATAGTCCTTGGTGTCGGTGGGGGTGGTGGCGCCGTTCTTGAGAATTTCCCGGTAAAAGGCGCTCACCTTGAGCCGCGGCAACCCCTCGTCGTTGAGCATGATCACATACTCGCCGCTCATCAGATAGACGTAGACGTCGGGGATGATATACTGGGGTTCCTCGTCGGAATAGGCGCGGCCGGGGTGGGGATCGAGTTCGGTGATCACCTTGACCGCCGCGAAGACATCCTCCAGGGGCTTGCCGGTCGCCTTGGCGATGGCGCCGTAGTTCTTGTTTTCGAGAAACTTGAGATGATCGGCGATAATCCGGGCGGCAAGCGAATCGGCAAGGCCAAGGCGCTCAAGCTGCAACAGCAGCGACTCCTTGACATTGCGGGCGCCGACCCCGGCCGGATCGAGATCCTGCACCATCTCCACCAGCCACTGCGCGGTATCCTCGGAGCAGCCGGTGGCGGCCATGATCTCGGGGATATCAACCTCCAGAAAGCCGTCCCGGTTCAGGTTGCCGATAATGTACTCGCCGACCGGCCGGTCCTCCTCGTCGAGGTCGGCGAAGCTCAACTGCCAGCGCAGATGCGCCTGCAGGTCCGGCTTCTGGGTGAGGATGTCGAGACGGGAGGGGAGGTCGTTCTCTTCGCGGCCGCTGCCGCCGGCGGAGGGGGCGTATTCGTACTCGTTGGCGTAGTCCTGCCAGTTGATCTCGGCCAGGGGGGCGTCGGATTCGCCGACCCGCACGTCGGCGGTGTAATCCGCCTCCACCGGCGCCACCGGTTCCGCCTCGGCGGCCATCGCATCGGGGGGGCCGTCCGCATCCAGGGAGAGGTCTTCATCCAGAACCGGATTCAGCTCCATCTCCTGCTGGATGGTTTCCGCCAACTCCAG
>JAOUHH010000070.1 GCA_029865195.1 Desulfobulbaceae bacterium | reverse complement strand
TACGGCTTATCCACCAGACCCAGAATATCGATCACCAGGCCGACCAGCATCAGCGTGATACTGACGGTGGTGATGACAACCCCCATCAGGCCGAGCGGCGTCCGCCACATCCCGCGGATGATATGACCCCAGGCGGTCCGTTGTGATTGTCCCGTGGCACCACCGGGATTATTGTTGTTCTCAGTGTTACTCATTTTTCTTTCCTCCTCCTAAATCATTTACATTTCCCCCTCGCTTCGGGGGATCCAATTTGTGAGTAAAACCGGCCGCCAACCACGACAGCCGTTCTCCGTGTTTCTCTCTTATTGCTTCCGCAACAAATGTATGATATCGCCGGCGGGTACCCCTTCCGCCAGGACGATATGACAGGCATCGCAATCGTTGGTGATGGTCACCCCGTCGACGGTCCGATGATGACCGTCATGGCACCGGAAACAGCCGGCATCGCCGTCGTGACCGAGGAAACTGTCATAGGTCGCCCAACCCACCTTCATATCCGGGAACACATTTTCGCGATAGGCGTCAAAAATACCCTGCGAGGCCTTCTCAAGCAGTTGCTTGTCTTTTTGCAGCAATTCCGGATAGTGTTCGCCGTACCATGTCCGCAGGTAGCGATCGATACCCACCCGCGCTTCATCGTACGACGTATAAGGCTGCTTGACGGCCTCAAGCCCTAACTTCTTGATAAATGGCAGTGAAACCGGAATTATCCCCGCCAGCATCTTCCGATCGAGCGCTTCGTCGGGGCTCAAAAATACGTGCGTCGGCCGATTATGACAGTCGACACAATCCATGACCCGCAACTCGCCGACACCTGCAAATTTACCATCGCCGGAGGCATACACAACCTCCGAACCATCAGGTTTCTGCAGACGGACCTCGCTTATCTCCTTGCGTGATTTATCGACCGAGCGATAGAGCAATTGGTTTTCAGAGGCAACGTGCCAGTGAATGCCATGGGCCTGTCCGCCACGGTACACACCGCCGGAGCCGACCTTCATCAGCAATACTGTCTGAACATGAGAATTCTGCTCATCGGCTAGATATCTGTCCTTCACATACAGCTTTTCACCATGGAATTTTTCCGGCAGATGGCACTGCTCACAGCTTTCCCGGGTCGGGCGCAGATGCGTCGCCGGCGCTTCGATGGGGCGAGGATAGGTGTTGAAGACAACGGCAAAAATCTGCCGGATGCCCGAAAGCTTCGTGCCGGCCGACCAACCGCCTTGTTGCTCAAAATGACAGGCAACACAGGCTACCCGAGAATGCGGTGAATTCTGATAGGTCGTAAATTGTGGCTCCATCACCGCATGACAGAACTGACCGCAAAAACTCGTTGAATCGGTGTAATGGAAACTGGTGTAGGAGATAAGGCCGACCACAAAGATGGTGACCAAGGTCAAGGTGGTAACCATGATCAGCAGGTGCCGAACCCGGGAAATCCGCCCCGGCTTGGCAAGCTGCTCCTTGATATACTCATAGGCGAAAAGACCGATATCCTCATCAGCCTTGCCGGTAAAAAGGCCGATACAGATCATCACCAGCCCGACAATGAAGAGCGGCCCAAGGACGGCGTAATTGATAAAGCTGAAATAGGGATTGCTGACAACCCCCTGCATGTCAAGGATGGTAAACACCACCAGCACCGGCAAGGTGACCACGGACAATATGGCCCCCAGTACGGCCAACCGGCTCCGGAAAACACCCTTGGCAAGATCTTTGAAAATCCGTCGCATCACAACGTACCCTCAAAAAAAGTTATGGCGGTATCTGCCCGCCATACATTAATAAATTCCGCGCTACAGTAATCGGAATCAGCCCTCATCTCAACAAAAAAACTACCGAAAAGAGATAGAATATAGGCAAGCACCAAAGTATAGATTCCCGCCAGATATAATTGTCAAATCAACAACAAACTCTCTCACCCAAGGCCATCGCCACAACCCGAAGAGATTCATCCAGCTCTTCAGGGTTTCCAAGGGAAATATGGCCGCAGCGACCACCAAACCGGCCGGAGCCGAACGGGTGCCCGCACGGATGGAATCTAACTAAGCGATAAGCCACCGGTCCGGAGCGCCGCCCGCTTCTTTTCCGAACAGTTCCAGATAATCTCCATTTCCTCGCTGTCCAGCATCTCCGACTGGAGCAGTATCTCGGCGAGATCGCGCAGCATGTCCTCTTCCTGTTTGATGATCGCAGACGCCTCGGCGTAACAGGATTCGATCAGCCGCCGCACCTCTTGGTCGATCATTCTGGCCGTATCGGCGCTGTAGGAAGACTTCACGCCGTATTCGCCAAGAAATCCCGATTCCGCCTTGGCATAGGCCAGGGGTCCCGCGGTCTCGCTCATCCCCCATCTGCACACCATCTTCTCGGCGATATCGGTGGCCAAGGCAATATCCTCCTCGGCACCGGTGGTCTGCTGCCCGAGGATCAATTCTTCGGCGGCACGCCCTCCGAAAAGGATTGTTATCCGGGCACGAAGATATTGGATGGAATAGGCATGCTGGTCGGAGAGAGGAACCTGCTGCGTATGCCCCATCGCCCGCCCTTGCGGAATGATCGTAATCTTGTGCAAGGGATCGGCGGCGGGCAGGTTTTTAGCGATAATGGCGTGCCCCGCCTCATGATAGGCCATGGTCCGCCGATCCGCCTCGCTGATGACCTGCCCCTTGCGCTGCACGCCCATCAGCATGCGATCCTTGGCGGCGTCGAAATCTCGCTCATCGACGGTTTCCTTGCCGTTCCGAGCGGCAATCAAGGCGGCCTCGTTGACAAGATTCGCCAACTGTGCGCCGGTGAACCCAGGGGTCGCCTTGGCAATGCCGTGCAAATCGGTACCGGCAGCCAAGACAAGTTTCCTGGCATGTACCTCCAAGATGCGCTGACGACCTTTAACGTCGGGGGGAAGAATATGCACCTGCCGGTCAAAACGGCCGGGACGGAGCAGGGCCGGATCCAAAATATCCGGGCGATTGGTCGCGGCGAGAATGATTATGGTGTCATCGCCACCGAAGCCATCCATCTCAACCAGCAGGGCGTTGAGGGTCTGTGCGCGCTCTTCGGCTCCGCCGACATTCCCGCCGCCAGCGCGATGACCGCCCACCGCATCGATCTCATCGATAAAAACAATACAGGGCGTACTCTTCTTCGCCTCGGCAAAAAGCTCACGAACCCTGGAGGCGCCGACACCAACAAACATCTCAACGAAATCAGACCCGCTGATACTGAAAAAAGGCACCCCGGCCTCACCGGCGATAGCCCGGGCCAGAAGTGTTTTTCCGGTGCCGGGAGAACCGACCAGGAGTATCCCCTTCGGAACTGTCGCCCCCAGTTTGCTGTATTTTTTGGGCCGCTGAAGGAAATCGACTATCTCCAGCAACTCCTCCTTCACCTCCGGTACGCCGGCAACATCACGGAAGGTCACCCGCTTGCTGCCGGTAATTACCGCGGCGGTAGCCTTTTTCTTGGCAAATTCGGACTCCTTGTTATCGGAGGCTGCCATCTTCCGCTGCACATAAAAACCAAAGATCAGAATCAGAACGACCGGCAGGGTCACACTGATGAAATTGATGAACAAGGGGGAAGTTTCATTTTCAGAGGTGACCGGAATGCCTTTGGCTACCAACTGCGGCAGTATATCGCCGACATTCGGCATAAAGAGGGAAAACTGCCGCCCGAAGGTGTCGGTGACGACAACCTCCTTCTCGCCCCGCAGGCACATCGCAGAGACTTCCCCTTGCTCGACTAACCTGTTAAATTCATTAATATTAAGCCCAGGGAGACGATGCTCAAGTTGCCAGAAAAAGAATGAAACACCACCTAAGCCGGCAACCAAGATCAACATGAACAGGCTACGAAAAAAAACGCGCATGTAACGCACTCCCCCACAAACCCAGCAAAACAGAAAGGAAACAACGAGATATACCGCAAACCGGATCGCGTACTGTAACCCCACCACCCCGGCCATACAACAAAAAAGGGGCCACACTGAACAATGTAAATTCTTCAGCGTAGACCCATCAAAAAAACCCGGATGTGCTCGAGCACATCCGGGTTTTACATTTTACCCCGCCCCAATGCGCGTTGTGATCAACGCTTCGCAATCGGCTTTTCAGCCTTCATGGAGCAGTTCACCGGCAAGCACCGCCGGTGTCGTTGCTTACATTACAGAGGAAAACCACCCGGTGATGATCGCAAGCGGCCCGCCGGAAACAAGGGCGCTGACCATGCATGACACGGCCCAGATCCCGATCAGGCCTGAGACGATGCCAACCGTACCGACCGCCTGGCCGGCGATAACGGAACTTGCGGCACCGGCTGAATCCTTAACCTGGGTGCGACTTTTGGCCATCAAGTTTGCATTGTCCATTGGTTTGTCCCCCTATAGTTGAATCGATGTTGTCCCACAGTAACCATCTGCAGGTTTCGTTGTTCTATATAAGGTTATATCAACCAAAAATACCCACCACTGTCAAGAAAAAATTCCACAAAGACAGCACGTTACGCTACACATCGTCAGTGTAAACATTTGAGTTTTCGTAATTAATCTCGATCTTAAATACTTTCATTTCACACAATCATCACAACTGCAATTGCAAAGATTGCGGGTAGTCAACACTCACCTAGACTACAGCCGACCAACCGCCTTCGACTCCTTCACGACGCACCCGCCGCCCCAAGACGCACTGATCAAGACCAGGCGGTCATCGGTCTGTTGGCCCGTAGATGCCGCGCAGCTCCTCGCTATACTCCCCCCCCTGCTCCACTTGGATACAACAGGGGGGCAAAATCTCCATGCCCTCGCCGCCAAATTTGACCGCCTCGGCAAGAACCAACTTCGCGCGGCCACCAGGATACCCGTACACAACCCGCAGCCGCTTTGGCTCCAACCGGTGTTCCCGCAACACGCTCAACAAGGTGGCGGTCCGCTCGGCCGGGTAGACAAAGGCGGCCCGCCCGCGTTCCCGCAGGGCCCAACAAGCGGCCCGAGCGGCATCAACGAGACCGCCCTGCAACTCCTGCCGGGCGATTGTCCGCTCGTTGACGGCAATGCGACGCCCGGCGCCGGTCGCACGAAAGGGCGGGTTGGCAACCACGACGTCAAAACCGTTCCGTTCGATGGCCCCTTGCACCAGACGATAATCGGCGGCACGCACCTCAATGCGCTCCGCAAGACCGTTCCGCATGACGTTATCACAGCAGAGATCGACCAACTGCGGCTGAATCTCGACGGCGGCAAGCGTCACGGTAGGGTGCCGGTAGGCGATGGCGAGGGAGACAATGCCGCAACCGCCACCCAGGTCGACGATACGGTCCTGTTCGCGGATCGTGACAAAATGGGCCAGAAGGACGGCGTCAACAGAAAAACGATAGCCGTTGCGGTGTTGCCGGCAGACGAGGCGCCCGTCGAAGAGATACTCCTCACTGATGCCGGCGTCGCCACCTGACCCGGTATCAGTGAGCCCCATCCGGCACACAGGGAATCACCCCACACGCTCATCGGCAAGCATCTTGTTCATCAGCAGGCCGGTGAGGATTTTTGGATAGAAAAACGTGGATTTATGCGGCATCACAAGATCACTGTCCGCCACCGCCTTCACCTGGGAAACCAGGGTCGGGTTCATCAGAAAGAGGGCCGGGGTCATCGTCGGGCGCTCGGCGACCATCTTGACCGCCACATCAAGCCCCTCATCGGGATCACTGAAATAATCGATCAGCCCCTCCTCTTCGCAGCGATGGTGATCAAGGCCGAGAATACGCTCGAGCAGCAAATCGGAAAGAACGACGACATCCAGATCGCGCAAGGCGTCGGGATAGGCCGCGACAAACCCCTGCGGCAGCTCCGATTTTTTCAGGGTCAACATGAAGCAGCGATCCTCGCCGGGATGATAAAAACCGAACAGGGTCCCCTTGCCGCCCTCCTCGTTCATGCGGGCAAGCACCTCGCCGACCAAAACCTCACGGGTTCCGCCGGAGATCTCATCGAGCTGAAAATTGCCCCGCAGCTTCTCGGCCAGCTGGTCGGCGGACAACACCGCAGGCACCAAGGCCAGCCGATGGGTGGGCAACACCGACAGACCAGGGTCTTCCATGCCGCAGAGATACATCATTACGTGATTGTAGGGGCTCTCCGGCGCAACCGCCCCGTGCCGCTCCCGCATCAGCTTGCGAAGCTGCAGAGCGGTGGTATATCGATGATGGCCGTCGGCGATATAGAGCGATTTATCGGTAAAGATCTTCTGCACCCGCCGCAGGGTCGCGGGATCGGTCACCGCCCAAACCACGTGCCGCCCCCCATCGCCGTCGATGGCGCTGCAGAGCGGTTCCGCCGGGCAAGCCGCCTCCAAGGCTGCCATCACCTCGTTGTGCGGATCGGGGTAGAGCGAAAAGATCTGGCTGAACTGGGTCTGGCAGGTATCGAGCAGTCGCACCCGGTCGGTCACCACCCCGGCAAAGGTCTTTTCGTGGGGCTTGACGATCCCCTCGGAGAACTCCGCCAACCCGACCAGCGCCACCAACCCCTTACGGGTAAACCGACGCCCGGAAGGGTGCTGATATTCAGTATGATAGATATAGATCGCCGGGGTATCGTCACGCAGCAGAACCCCTTCGGCCTGCCATTTTTCCAGAAGACGCTTGGATTGCAGATAGCGCTCCTCGGAGACATCCTCGGGCTTGACGTTCTTGCTCAGATCAAGCTGGATCATGTTGTAGGGATTCTTGGCGAGCAGTGCGGCCTGCGCCTTTGCATCGATGACATCGTACGGCGGAGTCACCACATCTTCCATCCGGCCGATCTTCTCCGGGTTGTAACGCAAGCCGCGAAACGGCGCGATCAGAGCCATATCTGTCATCTCTCCCAATATGATCCGGCCGCTGGCATTGCCAATGGCGGCCGATTAAAAAAAAATCCGGGCCGATGCGCCCGCAATCGATTTATATTTTACCCTGTTCAACCACCCCGACATGGGGTAAAAACACATTCATATTCAAAAAACCGTCGTTTTTCAAGTTTCCTTTGCAAAGAACCAGAAACTGACAGAAAAAACGAACAACCGCCAGAGAGGAAGCAGCAATGTTTGACGTCTCCACCCGCACCCATTTTTCATCCGGCCATCACCTGCGGAACTATCCCGGCAACTGCGAAAAACCCCACGGCCACAACTGGAAGATCGAAGTGACCGTCCGCGCCACCAAGCTCGACGAACTCGGCATGGCCATCGATTTTCGCACCGTCAAAAACGCCCTCAAGGAGATCGTGGACGACCTCGATCATCGGGACCTCAACGAGCACCCCGCCTTCCTGAATAAAAACCCATCCTCGGAAAACATCGCCGTTCATATCTTCGAATCGCTGCAGAAACTGCTCACCACCGATCGTTACCGCCCGTACAGTGTCACCGTCCACGAGACGGACAACTGCGGGGTTACTTACCGTGCGGACTGAGGCAACGCTCAACGTCTCCGAAATCTTTTATTCCATCCAGGGGGAATCCCGCCATGCCGGATACCCCTGCCTTTTTATCCGCCTCCACGGCTGCAATCTGCGCTGCTCTTACTGCGACGCCCGGTACACCTATGATGAACCCGGCCGCGAGATGACTGTGGCGGCGGTGATGCAGGAAGTGCAAAAAACACCCGGGGCGATGGTGGAGGTTACCGGCGGCGAACCGCTCCTGCAGGAAGGCGTCTACCCCCTCTTCGACGCCTTGCTCGCCGACCACCGAACGGTTCTGCTCGAAACCAACGGCAGCGTGGACATCAGCCGGGTGCCGGCGGCCGTGATCCGGATCATGGACCTCAAGTGCCCCGGCAGCAACATGCACCAGCAGATGTTGCCGGCCAACCTCGCCCTTCTCCGCCCCGAAGACGAGATCAAATTTGTCCTTTCCTCCCGACAAGACTATGACTGGGCCCGGGAAATGATCCATGCCCACGGTCTTGCCGAAATCGCCCATCTTTCCTGCTCGCCGGTGATCGGCTCCCTGGCCCCCGCCGAACTCGCCCAATGGCTGATGCAGGACCGGTTGCCCTGCCGCCTGCAACTCCAGCTCCACACCATCCTCTGGCCCGGACAGAAACGCGGCGTGTAACCGTAAAAAACGGAACACATCGATATTTGCCACGGGCAAAAACTTTTGCTAAATTCTTTGCAGGCAACACCTTCTCCACCCATGGATCACCGCACTGGCCGCGCGCTTCACTATCGGGATAACCGCGCCGCCGCCATGCAACAGACAGGAACCAGACATGCCGCAAACCAATCCCCGCCCCAAAATCCTGGTCGTCGACGACATCGCCGAGAACATCCATGTGCTGATGGAGATCCTGAAGGATGACTATGCGATCATCGCCGCCACCTCCGGCGAAAAGGCTTTACAGATGGCACAGCGGCCCCCGGCGCCGGAACTGATCCTTCTCGACATCATGATGCCGGGGATGAGCGGCTACGAGGTATGCCAGAAACTCAAGGAGGACGAAGCGAGCCGCGACATTCCGGTCATCTTCGTCAGCGCCATGGGCGAAGAGATGGATGAGACGCACGGGCTGGAACTCGGCGCGGTCGATTTCATCCGCAAACCGGTCAGCCCGCCCATCGTCAGAGCACGGTTAAAAAACCACCTGGCCCTCTTTCGCGCCAGGAGGCAGCTGCAAGAACAGAATCAAGAGCTGACCGAGGCGGCGAGATTACGCGAGGACATCGAACGCATCACCCGCCATGACCTCAAGTCACCCCTCAACGGCATCATCGGCATCCCCTCCCTGCTGCTCCGCCAGGAAAACATCACCGAAAAACAGAAGGAACTGCTCCGGATGATCGAGATATCCGGCTACCGGATGCTCGACATGATCAATCTCTCCCTGGATCTCTACAAGATGGAGGTCGGAAGCTATCAACTGCAGCCCATGCCCCTTGCAATCGACGATATCCTGGGTACGATCATCGACGAAACAGCCGACCCGGAGCGATCCGGCACCTCCCGGGCCAGCATCGTCTACCGCCACGAACACCACACCCCGCCGCGGATCATGGGCGAGAAGCTGTTGTGCTACTCCATGTTTGCCAATTTACTCAAAAACGCCATGGAGGCCTCCCCGCCGGAGCAACCGATAACCGTCACGACCACCCTCGGCAGCAGCGGCGAGGTCGCTATCAGCATCCACAACCACGGCGAGGTCCCGGCAGAGATCCGCGACAGCTTCTTTGACAAATACACCACCGCCGGCAAAAAAAGCGGCACCGGTCTGGGCACATATTCGGCCGCCCTGATCGCCAAGACCCTTCACGGCTCGATCGCACTGGATTCCACGGTTACCGGCCAGACAACGGTCATCGTCCGCTTGCCGTCGGCAGCCTGACCGACCGATGGAAAAAGATGCCGCGCGCCCTCTCCGCGCGTTGACATCGAAGATGGAGTTTACTACCATGTTTTAACAATAGGTACGTTTGCGTGTACAACTTTGCAACCACCCAAACGAACAGACCCTCACCGTTACCAAGGAGCCACCATGACCTCCCAAGAGAGAAGACGCACACTGCGCATCCCGGCTCAGGTTGAGGTCAACATTGTCCACGACGACGACTATATCATCTCACTCAGCAGGGACATCTCCGTGGACGGCATGTTCATCGCCACCCCAAATCCGCCGCCGGTCGGAACGACCCAGACCCTCATCTTTAGCATCGGCGACCTGCATGATATTGCCGTAAAAGCCATGGTCATGTGGATCAACCGAAAAGACAACGGCAGGGACCAGGGCATGGGGGTCCAGTTTCTTGACGCCACAGACGACCTGAAAGAGGCCATCCTGCACACCGTCAACCGGGTCGCGGTATTCGACACCGGCGATGACGGCCCCACCAACTGATCCCGCCACATCTCGACAACGCTGCACTACTATCTCTCCGGCGTCCTTAAAAACATCGGCCATAACAGAACATTGGAGCATTCAGTTCTTGTCATGGCCGCAGGTATTCTATAAAATACGTCAACACGCTTCTTCGTCACCAGCGCACACAACACCCAGGGCCCATATAACCCCATGGACGTCAAACACGACGAGAAGATTCCCAGAATCGACATATCGCGGGTACAACGCATCTGCCGAGCGGATATCTCCATCCCCGTCGGCGCCGAGGTTGTAATCCACGCCATCGAACAGGGGGCACGATTTCAGACCACCTTCATCGGTTTGATAAAGAATGAATACCTCCTTGTCCACCGCCCGGAACAGCAGCGGAAATTAAGCCTAACGGTCAACGATCGGATCACCGTTCGCTATATTTCGGGAAGTCTGGTCTTCGGTTTCAGCTCAACCGTCGCCGCGATCATAACCAAGCCTTGGCCCATCATCTTTATCGATCACCCCGAATGTTTTGAAACGCTCAACCTGCGCCAGGACGACCGTATTCCGTGTTTCCAACCCGTCACCATTTTCAAGGACAGTCAAGAAATGCCCGGCAAACTGAACGACATCAGCAAGAGTGGTTGCCGGATCGTCATCGACGCGCCGGCAAAGGATTCCACCTTTGCCGGGCTTGCCGCCGAAAGCGAGATATTCTGCTCCCTGCAACTGCCTGGCAACAAAGAAAAT
>JAOUHH010000069.1 GCA_029865195.1 Desulfobulbaceae bacterium | reverse complement strand
TGACTGTTCGCCCGGTAGCCGATCGTGCCGTCGGGCAGCGTAAGGGTCGCGGGCTGGGCATTGAAATCGGCGACCACGAGCTGCTCTTTGGGCCACGGTGCATTCGCGCAGGTCAGGTCGCGGAATATCCCTTTCATCGCCGCCGTGGTCAGCACGGCGGCGTCCGTCATCCGGGCCTGGATGAGGCAGGCGAGGATGAGCATGGCGATCAGGATGGCATGTCTGCGGGCTTGCATGGGGCTATTCCTTACCGGACGAGGCCGTTTGCGATCTCAAGCAGCCGGTCCGAGGTCTGGATTGCCTTGGAGTTCACCTCGTAGGCGCGCTGGGTGATGATCATGTTGACCAGTTCCTCGGTGACGTTGACGTTGGAGGTTTCGACGTAGCGTTGGGAAAGGGTGCCGAAACCGTCACTGCCCGGCGTACCCTCGGTGGGGGCGCCGGATGCCTCGGTTTCCATGAAAAGGTTTTCGCCCACCGATTTCAGACCCGCCGGGTTGATGAAATCATGGAGGGTGATCTGGGTGGAGGCGAGGATGTTCTGCTGGCTGTCGATGGCCGTCAGGTTGCCGCTGCCGTCGAGGGCCAGGGTGGTTGTTCCCTGCGGGATGGCGAATTCGGGCTGGAGCCGGTCGCCGTTGCCGGTGACGATGTAGCCCTCGCTGTCGCGGCTGAAGGCGCCGGCCCGGGTGTAGTATTCCTGGCCGTTTTTGATGATCTGGAAAAAGCCTTGGCCTTCGATGGCCCAGTCGAGATCGTTGCCGGTTTCGGAATAGTCGCCCTGGGTGAAGATCTTCGCCACCGAGGTGGGGCGGACGCCCATGCCGACCTGGATACCGGTGGGAACCTGGCCGCCGTCGGCGGTCTGGGTGCCGGCTGCGCGAATGTTCTGGTACAGTAAGTCCTCGAACTGCACCCGGCTTTTCTTGAAGCCTGCGGTGTTGACGTTGGCAAGGTTGTTGGAGATGACGTCCAGCTGCATCTGCTGGCCGTTCATGCCGGTGCGGGCTGAGTAAAGTGAACGGATCATGGTGTTCTCCTAGGTCGTGGGGGTGTCAAAGTTTTGTTTAGGGTGTCAAGGAGCCGACCTTGCGGATGGCCTCGACATCGATATCGTCGATGGTGCGGATCAGCTTCTGTTGGGCTTCGTAATCACGTTGCAGGGAGATCATCTCCGTCATCTCCAACACGGTGTTGACGTTGGATTTTTCAACCACCCCCTGCTTGACGGTGGCCTGTTCGGCGGCTATCTCCTGGCCGTTGCCGATGAGGCGGTACAGGTTGCGGCCCTCTTTTTCGAGAAGGGCCTTGTTGTCGACGGTGACTACATCCAGGCGGTTTGCCAATTGGCCGTCAACGAAGACCTCGCCGTTGGGCTGTATCTGAAAGTTTTGGCCGTTGATCATCACCGGCCCGCCCAGGCCGAGGACCGGGTCGCCGTTCGGGGTGGTGAGCTGGCCCTGGCTGTCGCGGGTAAATTCCCCGGCCCTGGTGTAGCGGATGCCGCCTGCGGTCTGGATCTTGAAATAGCCGTCGCCGGCAATCGCCAGATCCAGAGGGTTGCCGGTGGTTTCGGTGGAGCCCTGGGCGTGGTCGGTGATGATCTTGATCGCCTTGCCCACCCGTTGGCCGCCGCTGGCGGCGGTAAAGAGCATTTCACTGAAGGCGGTGTTTTCCTTCTTGTAGCCGGCGGTGTTGACGTTGGCGAGGTTGTTGGTGCTCTGTTCCATGCGTCGTTCCTGGTTGAGCATTGATTCCACGCTTTCGATGAGTCCGATTCGATTTTGGATGAACACGGTTGCACCTCATAAGATGTTTGCTGATTTGTTAAGCAACATTCGTGCCAAACATTTTGCGAAGGGTCTCGGGCGGGCGGTGGGGCGGACGCGGCGATCATCCCCGCCAACGGGGCGGTTGCGGCTGGGTGCGGGGCGGCTGGGTGGGAGGGTAATTTTTTCCGGTTACGATTTGAACGATTCGTTGGCGCGGTAGATGAAGGCGAGGAGTTCGGCCACCACCACATAGGTTTCGGGCGGGATCTCCGACTGGAGATCAAGTCGGGAGAGGATTTCCACCAGATCGCTGTCCTCGTGGATGGGGATGTTGTGTTCCCGGGCCAGCTCGAGGATCTTTTCGGCCCGCAGTCCCTGGCCCTTGGCGATGACGGTGGGGGCGGCCTCTTTCTCCTGATCGTAGCGCAGGGCCACCGTTTTTTTTATCCGCGGCTTGTTGCCGGAATCCTTTTTTTCAGTCATTATGCGCGGGAAGCTCCGGGGGGTGTCGGCGAAGCGGGGTGCCGCGCCTCGGGTCCATGATGGTTTCTCTATAACATTATAATAAAGTGGAACGGCATGAAATTCGAGCAAACATTGTTGCCGGCCACCTTGCTCAGGCGTTATAAGCGGTTCTTGGCCGATGTGCGGCTTGCCGACGGCACGCTGTGCACCGTGCATTGCCCCAATTCCGGCAGCATGGCCGGCTGCGGCGTGGAGGGCAGCCCGGTGCTGCTGTCGCGGGCCGCCAATCCCAGCCGCAAGTATCCATATACCTGGGAAATGGTTTACGTGAACGGCGGCTGGGTCGGCATCAACACCTCCCGCACCAACCATCTGGTGCGGGAGGCCTTCGCGACCGGGGTGGTTGGCGAGATCGGCCCCGTCGACGATATCCGCGCCGAGGTCAAGGTGTCCGACCACAGCCGTTTGGATTTGCTGCTCCGGCAGGGTGAGCGGCAAATCTATGTGGAGGTGAAAAACTGCACCCTGGTGGAAAACGGCGTGGCCATGTTCCCCGACGCGGTAACCGTGAGGGGCGCCAGGCACCTTGAGGAGTTGGCGGCATTGCGACGGCAAGGCTTCGGGGCGGTGATCTTCTTCTGTGTGCAGCGAGGCGACGGCGAGTATTTCAGCCCGGCCGCGCACATCGATCCTGTCTACGCGGCGACGCTCCGACGGGTGGCGGCCGAGGGGGTAACGGTGTTGGCCTATCGGGCCGAGGTGGGGCCGGAGGCGATCCGGGTCGCCAAGGGTTTGCCGGTGCGGTTGTGATGGCCGATGCCGAAGGCTTGCAAGCAAGGGAATGGTGCGGATGAGCGAAGAGAAAGAGAAAAAACCCAAGGCGGTGGTGCTGCTGAGCGGCGGTCTTGATTCGACCACGGTACTGGCCATTGCCCAAGCGGCGGGCTATCAATGCTGTTGCCTGAGTTTCGCTTACGGCCAGCGGCAGGAGATCGAGCTTGCGCGGGCGGCGAAGGTGGCCGCGCAGGCGGGCTGTGAACATCTGGTCCTGCGGGGCGATCTCGACCGGATCGGCGGCTCGGCGCTGACCACCGCCACCGCGGTTCCGAAGGGGCGGGCGTTTGCCGAGATCGAGACCGGCATCCCGGTGACCTACGTGCCGGGGCGCAACACCATCTTCTTGGCCTATGCCATGGCCTGGGCGGAGGTGGTCGGCGCCGCCGATATCTTCATCGGCGTCAATGCCATGGATTACAGCGGCTACCCCGATTGCCGACCCGAGTATCTCGAAGCCTTCGCCCGCATGGCCAACCTCGCCACCAAGGCCGGGGTCGAGGGGCGGAGGCTCTCCATCCACGCGCCGCTGATGCAGATGACCAAGAAGGAGATCATCCAGCGGGGGGTTGCCCTGGGGGTCGATTACTCCCAGACCCACAGCTGCTATGATCCAGATCCGGACGGCAGGGCCTGCGGCGGGTGTGATGCCTGCCGCCTGCGGTTGAAGGGGTTTGCCGAGGCGGGCCTTGTTGATCCTGTACCCTATCGGGAAGGGAGGGGTGTTGATGCAGCACGTTGATGCACAGGCGGCAGCGGTGGGCGATCTGTTTATGGTCGGGTTGCCCGGCCTTGCGCTGGATGATTCCACCGTCGCCCTGGTCCGGGATTGTCGGATCCATAATTTTATCCTTTTCAAGCGCAATGTCGCCGATCCGGACCAGTTGCGGCAGCTCTGCGAGGCATTGAACGACCTCTGCCGGGGGCAGGGGTTGCCGTTGCCGCTGATCTCCATCGATCAGGAGGGGGGTACGGTGGCCAGACTCGGGCCGCCGTTCACCCAGTTTCCCGACGCGCGGGTGTTGGCGAACAGCCCCGAGCCTGAGGCGGCGGTGCGGGATTATGCCACCGTTTGCGGGCGGGAACTGCGCGAGGTCGGCATCAACATGAACCTGGCGCCGGTGCTCGACGTTTGTCCGGCCGGCGAGGGGCGGTTCATGGAGCGCCGCTCCCTGGGGGCCGATCCCGAGCGGGTTGGTGTCCTTGGTTGCCTGATTATCGATGACCTGCAGGCGGCCGGGGTGGCGGCCTGTGTGAAGCATTTTCCCGGCCTCGGGGCGGCGGTGATCGATCCGCATCTGCATCTGCCGACGGTTTCGCAATCGCGCCGGCAGCTCGACGAGATCGATCTGGCGCCGTTTCGGGCCGCGGCGCAGGCGGGGGTGGCGGCGTTCATGACCTCGCATACCATCTACAGCGCGGTCGACGCCGAGCATCCGGCAACCCTTTCCGCCCTGATTCTCGAGGGCATCCTGCGGCGGGAGATCGGCTATGACGGGATGGTCATCACCGACGATCTCGAGATGGGGGCCATCGAAAACAACGGCACGGTGGCCGGGGCGGCGCATGCCAGCTTCCTGGCCGGGGCCGATCTGCTGCTGATCTGTCACGATCATGCCAAGATCCGGCAGGCCCACGCCAGGGTGCTGGCGGCTGTCGCGGCGGGCGAGATTTCCGCCGTGCGGCTGGACGCATCCCGTCGGCGGATTGGCGCGGTGCAGCAACGGTACTGCGCCGCCTCTTGAGTGACGGGCAATTTTTTAAGGGTGGTCGGTGATTTGTGAGGTTGTGTTGGACGGGCAGGCTCGCTATATTATAGGCATGAGCGAACTGTGAGAGAAGTCTCCAATCGGTGGTCGACCGCAGGACGGTCGCCCGCTGCGTATCTAATATCTAACGGAGGAGTGTATGGAACTTCAAGTTGAAGGCCGCAAGCTGGAGATCAGAAAATCATGGCAGGACAAAATCGAAGAGGAGAAGGAGCGACTTATCCGGCATCATCCCGGTCTGGTTCATCATCTGCGGGTCACAGTCGAAAGTACTTCGCAACACCAGAAAGGCGGCTACGAGCTGGTGGTTGTCGCCTCTGTTCCCAATGACACGGTGGTCGTAAAGCGGAAGGGCGAGTCTGTCCGGCCGTTGCTGGGCGACGCCTTTGATACCCTTGGCAATCAGTTGAAGGAGTTGCAGCGCAAGCGGCGGCAGACGGTCAAGGAGGCGGAGCCGGCAGGAGCGACCATCAGCAGCGGCTCGATCAAGAGCCTGTTCCCGTTTGAATCATACGGCTTTATCGTCACCCCGCAGGGGAAGGAAGTGTATTTCCACGAGAATTCCCTGAAGGATATCTCCATGCAGCAACTGGCCGAGGGCGACGCGGTTCGTTTCGGCGAGGGCGAGGGCGACAAGGGGCCGACGGCAACCTGGGTGAAATCGGCCAAATAAGACCATTGCCACCATTGGCCGCGGCAGCGGTTCGTTGCTGCACGGCGATGATGGCTGGATCGGTTACGTGAGCATGCGGGAGGGGCGTTTTGCCCCTCCCGCTTTTTAGGATGAAGCGAATGTCAGTATTGCAACAGGCGGATATCGGCGATGCGTATCTGGATGCGCCGGAGGCAGAGCTTGCCGAGCGGATCAGCGCCCGCAGAAAGGAGTTCGGCAACGATCTGCTGATCCTCTGCCACCACTACCAGCAGGAGGCGGTCTTCCGTTTTGCCGACCGCACCGGCGATTCCCTGAAGCTTGCCCGCAACGCGGCGGACACCAACGCCCGCCACATCGTCTTCTGCGGGGTTCATTTCATGGCCGAGTCGGCCGATATCCTCACCTCCGCCGCGCAGCAGGTGTTTCTGCCCGATCTGCGGGCCGGCTGCCCCATGGCCGACATGGCCACGGTGGAAGAGGTGGAGGGGGCCTGGGGTGAGCTGGCCGAGGCCACCGGCAACGCCCATGTGGTGCCGGTCACCTATGTCAACTCGTCGGCCCGGATCAAGGCCTTTGTCGGCGCCAAGGGCGGCTCGGTCTGCACCTCCTCCAACGCCGAGCGGGTTCTGACCTGGGCGCTGGCGGCGGGCGAGAAGGTTTTTTTCTTCCCCGACGAGCACCTGGGCCGCAATTCCGCCCATGCCCTCGGCATCCCGCCCGAACAGGTGGTGCTCTGGCGCCGGAGCGAGCCGCTGGGCGGCAACAGTGTCGAGCAGCTGCGCCGGGCGAAGGTGATCCTCTGGGACGGTTATTGCACGGTCCATATGCAGTTTCAGGCCGAGCATGTACGCCAGTGGCGGGACAAGGATCCGACGATCAAGGTCATCGTCCACCCGGAATGTCGTCGGGAGGTGGTGGCCCTGGCCGATGGCTATGGCTCCACCGAGGCGATCATCAAGGCGGTGGCCGAATCCCCATCCGGCTCCCGCTGGGCGGTCGGCACCGAGATCAACCTGGTCAACCGGCTGCGGTTGCTGCATCCGGACAAGGAGGTCCACTCGCTGTCGCCGTTTCAGTGCCTCTGTTCCACCATGTACCGGATCAAGCCCGCCTACCTGCTCTGGGTGCTGGATAACCTCGCCGCCGGCCGCTTGGTCAACCGGATCACCGTTGATGCCCGCACCGCCGAGCTGGCCAAGCTCTCCCTCGACCGGATGCTTGAGATCTAGCCATGCGAAAGATCTATTTCGACAACAACGCCACCACCCCCCTCGAGCCGGCGGTGCGCGCGGCGATGCTGCCCTACCTCGACGATCGGTTCGGCAACCCTTCCAGCGGCCACCGTTTCGGCGAGGCGGCCCACGGCGGCATCGAAACGGCGCGGCAGCAGGCGGCGGCGTTTCTCGGCGGCGCGCCCAACCGGGTGATCTTCACCAGCGGCGGCTCCGAGGCCAATAACCTGGCGATCTGGAGCGCGGTGCTCGCCCATCCCGAGCGCAAGCATCTCGTCACCTCGGCGGTGGAGCACGCCTCGGTACTGGCGCCGCTCGCCTTCCTGCGGCAGCGGTTCGGCTACGAGCTGACGATCCTGCCGGTGGACCACCGGGGCGCCTTGGACATTGCCGATCTTGCGGCGGCGATCCGGCCCGACACCGCGCTGGTTTCCCTGATGGGGGCGAACAACGAGACCGGCGTCCTCTGGCCCGTTGACAAGATCGGCGCGCTCTGCCGTGAGCGGGGGGTGTTCTTCCACTGCGACGCGGTGCAGATGGCCGGGAAATTTTCCCTCGATCTTGCCGCCCTGCCGGTTGACTACCTGACCGTTTCTGCGCACAAGCTGCACGGCCCCAAGGGCGCGGGCCTTCTTTACGCCCGCCGGACCGTGCCGGTGACGCCGATGATCATGGGTAGCGGTCAGGAACACGGCCAGCGCACCGGCACCGAAAACGTGGCCGGGATCGTCGGCTTCGGCAAGGCCTGCGAGCTTGCCGGCGGCGGCGTCGCCGAGCACGCCGAACAGCTGCGGGCGATGCGGGACCGCCTCGAGGCCGGCATCCTCGCCCAGATCCCCGAGGCGACGATCAACGGCGGCGGGATGGCGCGGCTCGCCAACACCTGCAACGTCAGCTTCAAGCATGCCTCCGGGGCGGCGATGATCCAGGAGCTCGACGAGCGGGGGATAGCCGTTTCGGCCCATGCCGCCTGTCACAGCGGTGACCTTGATCCGTCCCACGTGCTGCGGGCGATGGGGGTGGCGGAGGCGTATCTGCACGGCACCCTGCGGATCAGTCTGAGCCGGTTCAACACCATGGCGGAGGTGGACGAGCTCCTGGCCCTGCTGCCGGGGATTGTCGCCAAATCCCGGCAGGGGTTTGCCCTCTAGGAAACAAATTGTGTCACCGGCATCGTTGGTGCGTCGAGACAATGCATCTTCCTCATCGATAACAACTAGCAACGAGAAAAGCATATGTGTGGGATTGTCGGATACGTAGGGGAGCGGCGGGTGGTGCCGATCATTCTGGAAGGGCTCAAGCGTCTGGAGTACCGGGGCTATGATTCCGCCGGGCTCGTTTATCTGCAGGAGGGCAGGCTGCACAAGTATCGCAGCGAGGGCAAGCTTGCCAACCTCGAGGAGAAGATGGAGAAGGTCGCCGATCTCGACAGCACCATCGGTCTCGGCCATACCCGATGGGCCACCCACGGCGCGCCGTCGGAGAAGAACGCCCATCCCCACACCGACTGCACCGGCGAGTTGGTGGTGGTGCATAACGGCATCATCGAGAACTACCACACCTTGCGGGAAGGGTTGCAGGCGCGCGGCCATGTTTTCCAGTCGGAGACCGATACCGAGGTGCTGGCGCACCTGATCGAGGAGCAGCTTGACGGGGATCTGGTGGCGGCGGTACGCAAGGCCCTCGCGCAGGTGGTGGGCTCCTATGCATTGGGCGTGATGTGGACCGGCGAGCCGGACATCCTGGTCGCGGTGCGCAATCAGAGCCCGCTGGTCCTGGGGGTCAAGGAGGGGGGCGGCTGTCTGATGGCCTCCGATATCCCGGCGTTGCTGCCCTATACCAAACAGGTGATATTTTTAGACGACCAGGAACTGGCGGTGCTCGGCCGCAACCACTGGCGGGTGGAATCGCTCGTTGGCGGTGCGGCGGTCACCAAGAAGATCCACACCATCGACTGGAATGCCTCCATGGCCGAGAAGGGCGGCTACAAGCATTTCATGCTGAAGGAGATCTACGAGCAGCCGCAGGCGATTCTGAATACCTACCGGGGGCGCGTCGATCCCGAGACCGGCGTGGTGGATCTGCCCGAAATCGGCCTTGCGGCGGAGAAGCTCTGCGGCATCGAGCGGATCGCCCTGGTGGCCTGCGGCACCTCCTGGCACGCCGCCCTGGTCGCCAAGTACTGGCTGGAGAAGTGGGTCGGCATCCCGGTGGAGGTGGACATCGCCTCGGAGTTCCGCTACCGGCGGCTGCTGGTGAACGACAAGGTGTTGGTGATCCCCATCTCCCAGTCCGGCGAGACCGCCGATACCTTGGCGGGATTGCGGCGGGCCAAGGCCATGGGCGCGACGGTGGTCACCATCTGCAACGTGGTCGGCAGCACCATGACCCGGGAGGCGGACGGGGTGATCTATACCCACGCCGGCCCGGAGATCGGGGTGGCCTCCACCAAGGCCTTTACCTGCCAGTTGACCGCCCTGTTTCTGCTCACCCTTTACCTCGGCCGGGTGCGGCAGACCATTACCGCCGCCGACGGCCTGGCGCTGGCGCAGGGTTTGCTGAGCCTGCCCGCCATGCTCGAGGGCGAACTGCCGCGCCTGCAGGAGGAGACGGCGGTGATTGCCGAGGAGTTCGCCAAGAGCCGGGATTTCCTTTATTTGGGGCGCGGGGTCAACTTCCCCATCGCCCTCGAAGGCGCCCTGAAGCTCAAGGAGATCTCCTACATCCATGCCGAGGGGTATGCGGCCGGCGAACTCAAGCATGGCCCCATTGCCCTCATCGACGATGAGATGCCCGTCCTCGCTCTGGTCCCGCAGGACGGGGTGTACGAGAAGGTTATCTCCAACGTGGAGGAGGTCAAGGCACGGCGCGGCCGCCTGATTCTGATCGGCAGCGCGGGTGATGCCAGCCTTGCCAGGATCGGCGACCGTTGTGTTGCCCTGCCCGCACTCCATGAGGATCTGGCGCCGATTCTGTATACGGTGCCGCTGCAGCTGCTCTCCTACGAGATTGCCTCCCTGCGCGGTTGTGATGTCGATCAGCCCCGCAACCTTGCCAAGAGCGTGACGGTGGAATAGGGATGACTGTTGCCCTGTCCGTTTCCCCGTTGCGCGGTTTATGATTGTGAGCCTGTTCGCGTGTCCGTAGACTTTATTCCCTCTCATCCTTGCGCTCATGGCGCGGACGGTGCGCCGGCCGGATTGCCGCTCGTTTTTCTCCCCGGCTGGGGCTTTGACGGCCGGATTCTCGGCTTGGCGGCGCGGCCGGTCGCCTGTTGCGCACCGGCGGCCTTTCTTGACCCCGCCGATCTGGTCGACGGCCTGGCCGCCTTTCTTGATGAGAACGGGCTGCAAAAGATCCGGTTGGCCGGCTGGTCCATGGGGGCAAACCTCGCCCTTGACTTTGCCCGGGAGCATCCCAAGCGGGTGGATTCCCTGTTCCTTTTTTCCATGCGACAATCATGGCCAGAAGCGGAGATCGCGGCGATCCGTCACGATCTGGACGCCGACCCCGCCGCCTTCATGCGCTCCTTTTACCGGAAATGTTTCATGGGCGATCGCGCCGTTTATGCCCGTTTTGTCGAGGCGTTGCAGGATCGCTATCTGGCGGCGATGGACCTTTCGCTGCTGCATCGTGGCCTTGATTACCTTATGACCGCGCCGGTTGCCGGAGGCGGGATTGGTGTCAACGACGTACACCTGCTGCATGGCCGCCGGGACATTATCGCGCCGGTGGCGGAGATGGCGGAGCTGCCGGGGGCGACGGTTGCGATTTACGAGAAGGACGGTCATACCTTGTTTTTGAATCCGGAGTTCGGCTGGCCGGAATGCGGGACGGTGGCGCGGAAAGCGACGATCCGGCATCGTTTTTCGCGC
>JAOUHH010000068.1 GCA_029865195.1 Desulfobulbaceae bacterium | reverse complement strand
TTGCACCTCGAAGGGTTCTCCGTTGACGAACACCTTTTTGTCAATGACCTCGATTCTGTCTCCGGCCACCCCGATCACCCGTTTGATGAAATCCTGCGAGGGGTTCAGCGGATACTCAAAAACGATGATATCCCGGCGCTGCGGCGTGCCGACCGCAATCCATGTTGCCCCGGTCAAGGGATTCTTGACCCCATAGGTGAATTTATTGACCAGCAGGTGGTCACCGATCAACAGGGTCGGCTCCATGGAGCTGGAAGGAATCTTGAAGGCCTGCACCACAAAAGTCCGGATAAAAAACGCCAACAGAAGCGCAATGATGATCGCTTCCGCATATTCACGATAAATTGACTTCTGTCCTGGATTATCGCTTTCTGTTTTCAACGGTATCAACCTCTGTGAAGGTGCCGCCGAAACACCCGAAAGTGGGGAGGAAATTCTCCCGCTCGAAAGACAGGATACCACAAGCATGTTTCCTGGGGGTGAGTCCGGTTGGCAACCTGTCAACTGTTAATCCAAAACGTCTTAAAATACAAGCGGCTTCCCCATCCGACAGGCAAAATATTTACGGTAAATTGTGACTGCCGCGGCACGGACGCAACCCACGACGGCGGCCGACCCATGACAACATATTGTGCATAGCGGCACAAAACATACAACATGTTGCACAAAAAACACAGCCACTCCTCAAACACAAAATTCATCAATACAATCCACCAAGCGAGCCGCAAACGACAAAATCAACGCCTGCAATTTTCACCCCAAAAGGCATTCTCACTGCAACCAACTGAAGTAAACGCACCCGTCTACCCCAAAAAGTAAAATCACTCGTATTGCCGTTCTATCTATACTCGGCAATAGAAATCGCCTTTGCTCTCGGTCAAAACCACCACTAGCTGGCTGAAAAACATACGGTTTTCGCCTTGACAAGGCATTGCCTTTATGTATTTAATGCAGTAAGCTGCATCAATACCATTCGAAAAAGACAAACGGAACCATCAGCCAACCGTCTCTCAAACGCGGACCAGTCGGGCCGAACCAAGGCAAAGACCGATCTGCACGACAGGTATATTCATCAATGGGCAAGCTCAAACTCCCAGACATAAAACTCCCGCAGCTCAAGCTTTCTGCCGCCAAAAAGGAAAAACTGGCCGTCGGCCTTGATATCGGCTCCCACGCCGTCAAGATCTGCCAGATGGCCCGCGGCGTCGACGGCTACCACCTCCTGAGCCTTGGCAGCGCCCAATTGCCGGAAGGCGCGGTTGAGGACGGCATGCTACAGAATCCAGACGAAGTCGCCCGCATCATCGCCGCACTCTACAAAGACCTGCAGATCAAAGAAAAGAAGGTAGCCATCTCCATCTCCGGCTACTCAGTCATTGTGAAGAAAATCAACCTGGCGGTGATGACGGAAACGGAACTGGAGGCGCATATCCATGCCGAGGCCGAGCAGTACATCCCCTTTGACATCGATGACGTCTACCTGGATTTCCAGGATCTGAAAACCAACACCGGCAATGCTGACCGCACCGACGTCATGCTTGTGGCCGCAAAAAAAGAGGTGGTCGACGGCTATCTCAACATGTTACGCACAGCCGGCCTCAAGCCTGTTATCGTCGATGTCGACGCCTTTGCCTTGGAAAACGCCTATGAGGCAAATTTTTCTCTTGAAGAAAACGCGGCGCTCATCGACATCGGCGCCTCGAAGATGAACATCAACATCATCTCACACGGCGTATCGACCCTTGCACGGGACATCGTCCTGGGCAGCCGCCAGCTCACCGAGCAGATCCAGAATCGCTTCGACATCTCGCTTGAAGAGGCGGAGGCGATCAAACTCGGCCGCGCCGAGGCGGGTGAACGGCAAGCGGTCCTTGAGGAGGTCTTTACCAACACCTGTACGCAATGGGTTATGGAAATAAAACGGGCGCTGGATTTTTTTGCAACCAACTATCCCGATGAAACCATCACCAAGATCATCTTGAGCGGCGGCGGGGCCAGAATCAAGGGAATCGATCGCTTCTTCGCCGAGGAGTGCGGCATCCCCGTTGTCATTTTCAACCCCTTCGCCAATGCGCAGGTGGACAGCAGAAAAATCAACCCAGAATACGTTCGGCACATGGCTCCGGAAATGACCCTGGCAACCGGGCTGGCCACACGGCCAACCCCTCTGTAAGCTGGCAACGGTGCGATAAAATATGATTCAAATCAATCTATTGCCGGTTCGGCAAATCAAGAAGAGGCAGCAACTCTACGGGCAGGCCATGATGTTTCTGGCCTCGCTGCTGACCTTACTCGCCCTGCTGGGCATGGCGACGGTGGCCATGTCCAACAAGATCACGGCAACAAAAGATGAATTGACCGCCCTGAACAAAAAAAAGGAATCCTTCCAGATCATCATCAAGGAAATCGAACAGCTCAAAAAAGACAAGGCAACCCTGGATAACAAACTTGAGGTCATCAAGCAGCTCAAACGCGGATCGCAACTCCCGATCCGCGTCCTTGACGCCCTGGCGACCCTGACCCCCTCGGAGCGCCTCTGGCTCACCACCCTCCAGCAGTCGCCGGATACACTGCAGATAAGCGGCGTGGCCCTGGATAACGCCACCATCGCCCAATACATGAACCAACTGGCCGAATCCCCCTACTTTGCCGCGGCAAACCTGGGCAGCACCCAAATGACCACCGTCGCCGGCCAGAAATTGAAGTCATTCACCTTGACCATCACCATCGAAAAAGAAACACCGGCCGCCGAGCCTGCGGTCACACCCCAAGACGGACGGAAGAACTAAATGACACCGCAGGAACTGAAATCCGCACTCGACGCGTTCATGGAAAACAAGGTGGCTCGCCTTGACGTCAAACACCGGATGGCGATCTGTGGGGTAGCGATGATCTTGCCGATTATCGCTTTTGCCTTCCTCGTCTATTCGCCCAAGAGTCAGGAAATCGAAAAGCTCGAAAAACAGCAGAAACAACTGAAACAACAGATTCTAGAAGTCGAGGCGACGGCCAAGGAAATCACCAAGCACAAACAGGAAATGGCGACCACCGAGGCCAAATTCAAGGCGGCCTCGATTCTGTTGCCGCAGCAACAGGAGATCCCCTCTCTGTTGACCAACATCTCCAGCCTTGGCACCGCATCCGGCCTCGACTTCGTCACCTTCCAGCCGCAAGCCGAGAGTCCCAAGGATTTCTATGCCGAAATCCCGGTTACCATCCAGGTAAGCGGGCCATATCACAGCGTCGGCCTGTTTCTTTATCAAATCAGCAAACTGGATCGAATCGTGACGGTTTCAAACATCAGCATGGGATCAGGAAGGCCGGTGGATGGAGAGATGATGCTTTCCACCAATTTTAACCTTGTCACCTACCGATTTATCGAGCCTCAAAATGACAAGCCAAAAATGTAACCCTCATTACCGCCTCCTGAGCGCGATCAAGGCAAACCTGCGCGTTGCACCGCTGCACGTGCGCTTCGCAATGGCCGTGTTGTTCGCGACCGCCCTGCTTCTCTTCTCGGTGCCCGCCATTGCCCAGGAGAACAGCCCGGAGCAGACCATAGACCAGAAGGTCATCGAAAAACATCTGACCGAGATACTTTCATTCGCCAGGGACGACGGCTTTGAGTATCGTCGCGAAGGTCGGCCGGACCCCTTTGCCCCATTCATTTCCGAGAAGAAGCTGCAGGCGGAAAAAAGCAAGGAGCAAGAAGGGTTGAGCGGTTTGCAGCGTCTTGAACCGGGGCAGTTGACCGTGGTTGCGATTGTCTTTGCCGGCAAATCCGGGTACGCCATGGTGCAGGATTCCATCGGCTTTGGATACGTCCTCCGCAAAGGCATGCGCGTCGGGATGGCAGGGACCGTCGACGCCATCGTTCCCAACGCCGTCATCATCAAACAGAAGTACAAAACCATTTCCGGCCAGACCCAATATCGCACCGTGGAAATGGTGCTAAAGAAAGAGGGAGAAAATTAATCATGAACCTGTCAATTCGCTCACGACTGCTGCTGGTGCTCCCCACCGTCGCCATGCTGTTCATCGGAGTCGGCATGACGCAGGCCAAAACCCCAGCGAGCGGGTCGCAAGCATACCGGATCAACGCCATCAAGTGCGAGGAATCCGGGAAGACATTCGCCCTGACCATTAAGGGTGATGCCTCACCCACCTACACCAAGTACGAATTGTTCAATCCGCTGCGCATCGTTATCGATATCGCCGATGCCACCCTGGCCAAGGACCTCACGCTACCGATGGAGGTACGGACGGGCCCGGTTGACAAGATCACCGGCCAACTTCTCGACACCAAGAAGCCCTTTGTCACCCGCCTGGAGATCTTTCTCCAGGAAGACCGCGGCTACACGGTTGCACGGAACAACAATGACATCGTCGTAAATTTTTCACCAGCAGAAGACGGCAAAACGAACAGTTCTCTTATATTACAAAAGATATCCGTCACCAAGGATGGCTCGGAAACGCGGGTCCACCTTACCACCAATGGCCCGGTCCCTGATTATCAGGAGGCCAAGCTGCCTCAGGACGCCGATTATCCGGCCCGTTTCTATATCGATCTTGCCAACATCGGCATGGCCGATGTACCGCAGCAGATCGAGGTGGGATCAACCCTGGCGCGAATCCGTACCGCCAGCCGAAACAACGGCCTGCGCATCGTTTTCGACTCGGGTGTAGACCCCCTCTTCACCTACCGGATCGACTCGCGCGACGATGGCCTGCTGGTCACCATCGCCGAATCGGCCTCTGCCCCGGCAACTGAGACGGTGCAGGAAGAAATGGCACCGGCGGCGGCCGAGGAGAATCAGGTTGAGGCAACAGTTGCAGCCCCGGCCGGTGCATCTGCCGCCAAGGCTGACAACTTCCGCTTCAGCGGCTATAACGCGCAACGAATCACCGTTGATTTTTTTAAGATAGACCTGCATAACGTGTTCCGGCTCCTTGGCGAGATCAGCGGGCGCAACATGGTTATTGAAGAGTCGGTCAACGGCACCCTGACCCTGGCGCTCAGCGATGTGCCGTGGGATTTCGTTCTCGATGTAGTTCTCAATCTGAAAGATCTCCAGAAGGAAGAACGCTTCAACACCATCGTCATCTCTCCCAAGAGCAAGGGATTCATCTGGCCGGAACGGGCCTCTGACAAACTGGCAATCCGCTCGGGCGGCGGTGATGGCGCGATGGCGCAAGAATCGCTTTCCATCAAAAAACGCATCGAAACCCCGAAAGGGGTGATCGAGGCCAAGAAGTTGCTCCAGGCCGGTAACGTTAAATACACCGCTGGCAACTATGCCGGCGCCCTGGCCGATTTCGAGAGTGCATCGAACAAATGGCCCGAGAACAACCAGCTTGCTAAACGGATCGCCGCTCTCTGTCTCGTGCAACTTGGGCAGAATGCGAAAGCGGTACACTATGCGAAGCTCGCCCTAAAAACAGACCCCAAGGACTCCGAGGCGGCCCTGCAAGCGGCTATCGGCCTGGCCAACATGAAAAAAACGGCGACGGCCAAGGAGTACTTTGACCTCGCAATCAGCGGACCGCACCCGAGCAGTGAGGCCTTGGCCAGCTATGCCGCATTCAACGAGGAAAACAAAAACTACGTTGCCACATTGCTCCTGCTGAGCAAACACACCGAACTCTACGGAGACAACATGGAAACCATGCTGTCGAAAGCGCGTATCTACGACAAACAGGGAGATGTTGCCAAGGCCGCCAAGGAATACCAATCCCTGCTGCTGTCCGGCTATGACATTCCCGCCGACCTCAAGCGATACATCAAGGGCCGCCTGTCCTTGATCAACAAGTGATTGGCCCCGGCTTGCATATCTGGCTCGCGTCCTTCTCAACGTAAGGCAGGGAGGAGAAAACAGTGAAACCGACCATCCTCGACAATAGACCCCCAAAAGGGAAGCAGATTATGAAAAACACCCAGCGCTTTTTATCCATCGGCATCACCATCGCCCTCTTCTCGCTCGTCGGCTGCGCACCGCTGCCCGGCTCCGCAACGGGTCCAAAAGCCAACAACGCCGGGTTACAGAAGGCGTCCCCCGCAACCGCCGTCGACTCGACGCCGGCCGAGGAAATGCAACTGCCGGTGAGATACCAGACCCCCTCCTACATGCTCGAAAAACCAGCCCAAACCGGTGGTGTCGCCAAGACCGACGACCTTATCGTGCCGGTCGGGGCTGATATCTCTTCCACCAACGGCCCGGTAACTCTTCGCGACATCCTCAAGCGGCTGACAACCCTGAAAAACATGAACGTCAGCTGGGCCAGCGACGTCGACCCTTCCGCCCTTGTCGATGTCGACATCCGCGCCGAGGACGATTTTTTTAACGCCATCGACAACCTGCTGCGCCAAAAGGATTACTTCCACGAACTGCAGGGGAACACCATCGTCATTAAATACAAGGAAACCAGGCGGTTTCATATCGCCATGCCGAACCTTACCTCGACCTACACCACCAGCGTCGGCGGCGATGTGCTGGGCGGGTCCGGCACGGGCAGCAATGTGACCGGCAACATTCAGATATCAAGCACCGGCTCCGATTTCAACATCTGGGACAGCATTACCGAAAATATCGAGAAGGTGCTTGATATCTGGCAGGAACCGGCAGCGGCAACCACCGCAGCCCCGGCAACGGGAGCGGCAGCGGCGGCACCTGCAGCAACGGCGGCGGCCGCTCCCGTTGCTGCCACAACGACCGGCACCACCAAAACAGGGCAAGGCCATTACAGCTTCGACAAGCAGATCGGCCTGATCACCGTTACCGCCCCCCGCCCCCTGCTTGAAAAGATCGCCGACTATCTCGACAACCTGAAAAAGGAACTCTACCGGCAGGTTACCATTGAGGCAAAAATTCTCGAAGTTACCCTCGACGACACCTCGACCAAGGGTATTGACTGGTCAGGGATGTTAAGTGGCAAAGACGTCGATTTCCAACTCTTCGGCCCCAACGGGATCATTTATTCAACCAATCCTGACAACGTCGGTAGCGTGTTGACCCAGGTCAGCCTCACCAACCCCTTTTCACTGGCCCTGGACTTTCTCGACACCCAGGGCGACACCAAGGTACTGGCGAATCCGAAGATCAGTGTCATGAACGGGCAGCCGGCAATGATCAGTGTCGGCGACAATGTCAAATACATCGACAGCGTCACGACAACACTAACAGACGGCGTTGCCTCTTATGCGGTTACTACCGGCTCAGTAATGTCCGGCCTTGGCATGGCGGTGGTGGCGACGATCATGGACAACGACGAGATTGTCCTCAATCTCACGCCGGTTACCTCAAAACTTCAAGAACCGATTGAATACAAAACCTTTGGCGGGGCCAACACCGTGGGGCTTCCCAAGGTCCGGCTGAGAGAGATGAAGACCACCGTCAAGATCAAAAACGGCCAGATTCTCGTCATTGGCGGCTTGATCGATTCCCTCGACGATATCGACGGCAACAAGGTGCCTTTCCTCGGGGACGTCCCTGGTCTCGGCGGATTATTCTCACACAAGACCAAAACAACCCAGAAAACCGAACTGGTCATCCTGCTGCAACCTAAAATTCTGTAGTGAGTGGTGAAAAACACCGCTTGAAGGAGAAACGCATATGTCAGCTATCAGATTCGCCATAGCTGGATTCCTGGCACTCCTGACGGCCCTCTTGCCGGGAATCTCGCACGCCGGCAAGAGTATCATCATCCTGCCGTTGGCCGATTACTCCTCCATGGACTCGCTCACCGCGGGCCGCGAGCAAAGCCAAGCCACAGCAGACGCCTTAAGCGCGTCAATGGCAAGCAAAAAGGTCACCGTGATTCCCCCGGTCAAGGCCTTTGGCTCGCTCCTCGTTCATGGCGCCATCGCTCCGATTTCCTACAACAAAGATTTGCGTCCCACCGCCAACACCGTCCAGCTTGAAAATGAGATCAGCGATGCCTTATCCAATCGCATGCAGAACGAACTCAAGGCGATGATCAATGCCGAACAGGTGCGGATGACCCCGGGTCTGGCCGACCCGGACAACCACCTGCCGAAACCGGCCACAAACGCGCTCGACAGTACACTGCTTACCACCATCGGCAACGAATTGGGCGGGGATTACATCCTGCGCGGCAGAATGATCGTCAAATCAATCAGCGACGCCCAATCCATGCAGCGGCAACTGCCCACCGCGCCGGTACGACGCAACATCCTGCCGATGTATGCCACCGTTGAGCATGAAGAACGATATGCGGTCGCCGCCGCCGAAAGCTATGACCCCCTGGACGACCACATGCTGAGTGGCTTGCTCGGGCCCCAAAACGACCAATCCCAGGTCGTCCGCATGCAACTCTGGGCGCATGACGCAGTCACCGGCAAAACAGTCTGGAGCAGTAGCACGGAGGTGACATTTGGCGTCCTTTGGGGGACATCCGGCGCATCCAAATCCGCGATCAATACCGCTGCGCAAACGCTGATCAACGATTTCTGGGCCAAGGTCGCCATCGATACCGACGGCGACGGGATTTTCGACCCCAGTGACCTCTGCCCCGACACCCCGCGCGGGCTCGCCGTGGACGCCCAAGGCTGCCCCGTGGACAGCGACAAGGACGGGGTTGCCGACTATCTCGATAAATGCACTGCCACCCCCGCCGGTGTCGAAGTCGATGCCGAGGGTTGCCCCAAGGACAGCGACAACGACGGCATTGCCGATCATCTGGAACGCTGCCCCGACACCCCGGCCGGCATCGAGGTGGATGAATTCGGTTGCCCCAAGGACAGCGACGGCGATTCCGTGCCGGACTATCTCGATAAATGCGCCGATACGCCAGCCGGACGAGAGGTGGACAACGAGGGTTGCCCGAAGCCCCTTCTCGAGACGGTCACCATGGATCTGCGGGTGGAATTTGATTTCGACAAATCGATCATCAAGCCAATCTATCGCGACCACCTGCAAACGGTGGCGGACTTCCTGATCGCCTACCCGGAAACCACCGCCGAGATCGAAGGCCACACCGACAAGGAAGGGACGGCGGCGTATAACCTGAAACTCTCCCAGCGCCGCGCCGAGGCGGTTCGCCACTACCTGATCGATACCTTCAAGATCGCCCCGGAACGTTTGACGGCCCGCGGCTATGGAGAATCCCTCCCCCTTGACGGCACCGGCACCAAGAAAATAAACCCCAAAAACCGGCGGTCAGTGGCCGTGTTCACCACCACGGTGGAAAAATAGCGGACCCCCCGAGCACATCCGCAAAAAAAAAGCAGGGGCCGAGTGATCGGCCCCTGCTTTTTTTTCATCAAGAACTTCGCGTTTACTGCGTAGGCTGCTGCCCCTGCTGTTTCCTGGAATTCTCGAACAGTGCCATGAAGTTGACCGGCTCCATGACAAACGGCTGAAAACCGCCGTCAAGGGTAACCTGGCTGACAATCTGCCGGGTGAAGGGGAAGAGAAGCGCCGGGCATTCCACCGCCAGCACAGCCTGCAGGTGATTTTCCGGAATATTGCGCAGCAAAAAGACGCCCGCGTGCTCTATCTCGACTATGAAAACGGGCTTCTTGTCCTCGCCGTTGGTGAAATTGGCGGTGATCGCCAGCGAGACCTCCCAGTGGTCGTTTTCAAGTTTCTTATTCTTGACGCTCAGGTTCAGGTCGACCTTGGGGTTCTCCTGCTTGGCCAGATAAACATCCGGCGCATTGGGGTTCTCAAAGGAGAGATCCTTCACGTACATCTTCTGCAGCCGGAATGCCGGCATGGTATCCGCCGGGTTGGCGTTTTTTTGCTCATCTGCCATGATACGTTCCTTTCCTTGTCTTTGTGATCCACATAAAGGCTGCCGTTTTCACAGCCCGTCCTCTCGGCAATTTCATTGCACATTCATATATAATGGAATGAAGCCGAACTGCAAAGCCCCTTTCGGCCTTCCCTCGCAAATCAGTCAGCGGTCAGGCAGAAACTGCCTCAAAAACCGGCCGGTGTGCGAAGCCGGGTTGTCGGCCACTGCTTCAGGGGTGCCGACAGCGACAATCTGGCCGCCGCCGTCGCCGCCCTCCGGGCCGAGGTCGATAACATAATCAGCGGTCTTGATCACATCGAGATTATGCTCGATGATCACCACCGTGTTCCCCTGCTCGACCAGCCGCGCCAGTACCCGCAGCAGATGCCGGATATCGGCGGGATGCAGACCGGTGGTCGGCTCATCGAGGATATAGAGGGTGCTGCCGGTGCCGCGTTTGCCGAGTTCACGGGCCAGCTTGATTCGCTGTGCCTCGCCGCCGGAAAGGGTCACCGACGACTGGCCGAGGGCCACATAGGACAGCCCCACGTCATGGAGGGTCTGCAGTTTTTTCTGCAGGGCAGGGATCTTGCCGAAAAAATCCAGCGCCTCCTCGACGTTCATGGCCAGGATCTCGGCGATATTCTTGCCGCGGTAGCGGATATCCAGGGTTTCCTGATTGTACCGCAGGCCATGACAGGTATCGCAGGTGACATAGATATCGGGCAGGAAGTGCATGGCGATCTTGATCACCCCTTCGCCTTCGCACGCCTCGCACCGGCCGCCCTTGATATTGAAACTGAACCGGCCTGGAGTGTAGCCGCGGGCCCGCGCTTCCGGCAGCCGCGCCAGCAACTCACGCACCGGCGTCAGCACCCCGGTATAGGTGGCT
>JAOUHH010000291.1 GCA_029865195.1 Desulfobulbaceae bacterium | reverse complement strand
TATGTAATTTTAGTCCGGGGCGAGGCGGGGTAGGCGAGGTTGGCCGGGGGGGGCGGCGGACATGTGCTAAAACCATGAAAGGGCGCGGTGTGGTTGCCGGTGTGACGGGAATAAGCTATAGTCGCTCCAGGTAAATTCATAAGGCGCGGCTGATGGTTGCCGGGATTGGCGGTTGGTGTCGACTCCGGCCTTGTTCGTCCCGCCAGCGTAAAGGAGGGAGACGCCATGCGGTCCGCGGTGCCGGCCAGGCTTGTTTTTGTTTCGGTTCTTGTCGGTTTCGGCCTGGTGGCCGTTCGGGCGTTGCGGCTGGTCGGGGTTGGTTTGGCCCTTGCCGGCGGCAGGGGGCGACGAAATCCTGTGAACGTTGATGCTGCCGAGAAGGTGGAGAAGTGAAACAATTTTGTGCGGGTGTTGCCGCTGTTGTCTGCCGCAGGGGTTTGAGCATGACAGTGCGGCATTGGTCGGCGCGGCGCTTGGAGCGGCTTGCATCTGTGGCGAATGCGGGATATAGAGTATTTGATCAATGCAATCAGTATGGGGAGATCTTGCGGCGCATCCGGTAAGGTTTGCGGCGCGGTGCTTCAATAATTTCCAGGGAGTAGGGTGATGGCGTTGTCGAAACAGATCAAATCGGAACTGCATGACGGTACTGGTGATGCTTATGACGAGGCGGCTCGACTGGTTGTCGATCTTGCCAATCGGATTGCCGATGAGCAGCAGGAGGCGGATCTCTGGGATATTTCAGACGGGTTGCTGATGGGGGCGATTCACTACTGGCTCTATACCCGTCAGCCATGTGATGATCCGATGTGCGAGGAATGCGAGCCGGTGAGCAACCCTGAACAACGGTTGCAGGAACTGCACCGCATGGTGGATGATTTCGCCAAGGATAGCGATTATTTTCAGTCCGCCCATGATATCAAGGTCGGGCGTGCCTGAGCGGTTGCCGCGGGGCTGTTTGCTGTATTTAGCGTAATGTCGCGCATCCCTCGGGCCCCAAGCGGGTGATTGTGGTCGGCAACGTTCCGGATAGGGGGTGAGCATGCCTGCAGATGTATTGTCTTCGGTGTTGCCTTTTGTGGTCTGGTTTGCCGGCACGGTGGCGGTAGGGTATCTGGTTGTTTATTGGTTCAAGCATCGGGTGGCGACGGAAAAAACGCCCCTGGTTCGATTCCTGCTGCACGGCCCCGGGGAGCCGTTGCGTCGGCGGCTTGTCGCCATCGACGCCAAGCTTGATTTATACCTGTTGCTGCTGCTCTTCTCCCCGCCCTTGCTGGCGGCGCTGCTGCTTGCCCGGCAAGCCACCTGTGCCCCCTCTCGGTTTCCATTCTCCTGGCTGATTTTTTTTATTCTTGCGTTGGCGGTGTTGCTGGTCGCCGCTCTCTTTATTTCGATGCTGCGGTTGCTGGCGGAACGCCGGCGACAGGCGTTTGCCCTGGATTGCCACCAGGCGGTGGGGCAGGAGCTGAATCTGCTGATGCGCAGTGGGTATGGCGTCTTTCATGGTTTTCCGGCCGAGGGATACTGCATCGATCATGTCCTGGTCGGCCCGGCCGGGGTGTATGCGGTTGCCACCGAGGGGCGTTCCCGACCGCGTCAGCTGCAGTCCGGCGAAGAGCGGGTGTTTTATGACGGCAAGATCTTGTCCTTTCCGGGCTGGCAGGAAACCGGGCCGGTGGCCAGGGTCGGGCAGCAGGCGGATTGGCTTGCCGACTGGCTGACGCGGGTGGTGGGCGAGCCGGTGTCGGTTAAGGGGGTTGTGTTTTTGCCCGGCTGGATAGTGGAGGCGAGCGGGCGCCACGCGGTCAGCGTGATCAACGAGCAAAGCGCGTCGCTGTTGGCCAATCCCCGTGGCGAGCAGGCGCTGGATGCGGAAAGCGTACAGCGGATCGCCTACCAGATAGAACAACGGTGCCGGAACATGACCGGGGATGGTTGCTGAGGAGCGTGCGCGGGCTTGGCGGTTATTTCTTCTTGCCCAGCCGGGTCGGGCTGGTGAGGTGTTGCAGGAGGGCCGCGCCGTCGTAATATTCCCGCAGGCTTGGTGAGTTGAGCGGTACGGCACCGACCCTGGCGGCAACAAGCTTGGCGTATTCCAAGATCCCCTGCCGCAGGGTTTGGTCGATATCCTTGTAAACCATGGTGTCTTCGTATTGGCGCAGGGTCTTGCGGAGGAAATTGTTCAGGGTGTTGGTGTCCTTCATCTCCTTGATGTTGCCCTTGCCGCCGATGGAAGGCAGCACCGGGCAGTTCTTGAGAACATGGATGATCAGGTCGGTGCCGAGCTTGCGGCTGAAAAATCGCTTCACCATGGAGATGAGCCCGCCGGTGTAGTACCGCCTGCGGAGGTTGTCGGCGTAACGGCCCATGTCGACGGTGGCGTTGGGTCGCCGGAATTCCTCCTCGAGGTCGTCTGGGATGTTGCGGAGCCAGCCGCTGAAGGCGGTGGCTTCGCTGATGATGGTGTTGCTTACGTCGATGATGGTCAGGAAATCCTTGTTGCGGCCGAGGTCGATGAGGGCGATCTTGACCCGGTTGACGATTTTCTCGATCTCATTGAAGTATTCAAAGAACGCGGCCGGGTTGTCGGCCCGGTTGAGCTTGCCGAATTCATCCTTGATCGGGGTTGTCAGTTTATCAAGCATGCCCTCCCTGCTCTGCAGATCGCTCCTGATTTTTTGCAGCACCTGCGCCACCGGGGCGATAAAGAGATCGACGATCACCGCCGGCACCAGGTGCGAGGTGCTGTTGGCGAGCTCCTCGCAGGTGTTGGGGTACTGGGTGAAGGTGAAGAGGAGGCTGTCGGCCTTTTCCATGCAGGTGCTGATGGGGAGAAGTTGTTGCCCGCCCGGGTCTGAGGACTTGTCTTCGAGAAAGGTGAAGAGGCGGATCCCGTTCTGCATGAACTCCTTTTCCACGGCGCTGCCGGCGTCGACATGGTGGCGGATGTATCCGACCATGTCCAGCAGGGTGAACCGTTTGAGGTTGAGGTAGACGGTTT
>JAOUHH010000067.1 GCA_029865195.1 Desulfobulbaceae bacterium | reverse complement strand
CCAGATCGGCCAATTCAAAATTACGGTTTTCAAAGGTTGAAAGCACTGCAACCTTGACATGCTTTGCGGTAAGACGCCGGTCGGTGAGCCGCGACCAGAGAACGGGATGCATCTCCGCCATGTTGGAACCCCAGAGAACAAAGGCGTCAGCGTGCTCAAGGTCGTCGTAGCAGCCCATGGGTTCGTCGGAACCGAAGGTGCGGATGAAGCCGGCCACTGCCGAGGCCATACAGTGCCGGGCGTTGGGATCAATATTGTTGGAAAGGAAGCCCGCCTTGTACAGCTTGGCGGCGGCGTAGCCTTCCCATACCGTCCACTGGCCGGAACCGAACATGCCCACCGCGGTCGGGCCCTTCTTCTTCATCGCCTCCTTCCATTTCTGCGCCATGATGTCAAACGCCTGGTCCCAGGATACCGGGGCAAACTCACCGTTTTTGTCGAATTTGCCGTTCTTCATCCGCAGCATCGGGGTTTTGACCCTATCCTTGCCGTACATGATCTTGGAGAGGAAGTACCCCTTGATGCAGTTCAACCCCTTGTTCACCGGCGCATCCGGATCACCCTGGGTGGCCACGACCCTGCCGTCTTTGGCGCCGACCAGAACACTGCAGCCGACGCCGCAGAAACGGCAGGGCGCCTTGTCCCAGCGGATGCTGCTGTCGCTCTTTGCCACCGCCTTGTCGGCTGGCAACGTCACCCCGGCCGCGATGGCCGTGGCGGCGATGGCATTGGTTTTGATGAAATTTCGCCTCGTGAGTTTCATATCGTCTCCTCCTTGGTTACATGCCGGCAATCTGCTTGTCGAACCGGACGCAAGCCGCCCGACAAATCAAAGCGGACCAGGTATCATTCCGTCGTCGCTTCCGCGACCTCTTCACTATGTTGATAAATCATGGCGGCGCTCAGCACCCCCTCGACTTTATACAAATTGACCAAAGTGTCGGCGACCGATGCCTCGACATGATCTTCAATGGTGACGACCAAACGGTCGTCGTCGGTTTTAATGTGCACCTCCACGCCTGGCATCTGCAGCAGGGTTGCTTCGACCTGGTCCTGCAAGCCAGACCTCGCATGAACCAAAACACCGGCTATCTCCATTCTCAAACACCTCACCTAAGGATTAACACACCATATCAGCTGCCTTTCCAGCCAACCCGAATACCCTTTTCTGACAACGACAATCACACTGCGTTCGATAGCAATTGACATGCCATCCAGGCAATACTACGGATCAGGGCAAACACCCTCCGAATTCCCGGACAATACCGCTACCGGATGGTGACTCGCCCCCACCACAACGCTACCTTTTGGTAACATGCCGCCAGATAAATCCCGTCGCAGCAACTCAAACGATACGGATGGCACGCACCGGGCAGACTTGAAAACAGGCGCCACAGCCGTTACAAAGACTATCATCGATTTCAGGCGAAACCGGCCCGCCCACCTGGGGTCGAAACCTGATCGCGGCAACCTCACACAGTTCACCACAACTCCGACAGAAGGTACCAAGCTTGGCAAGACAGCCATTGCCGACTCTGGCCTTCAGTCGCCACGGAGCCACCCCACCCTCACGCGACAAGGCGCCCTCAGCACAATTGGCAGCGCATTCGCCGCAGAAGGTGCACTCTCCTTGCATAAAATCGACAACGGGAAGACCATCGGCATTCGAGACCAGAAGCCGTTGCGGGCAATGCTCGATGCAGGCGGCACAACCGCTGCAAACCTTAAGAAACTCATCTTCCGGCAGCGACCAGGGCGGCCGGATCGGCAAGGGTTTGCCGCCGCGTAAGAAATGACGCCTGGAAACCGACTCGACCTGTACAGTTTGCCCGTGCGCTTGCAGCGAGGCAGTCGCATCGGCTTGATTGTCGCCAAACAGTTGCCTGAAGAACCTGGAAACCATATTCATAAGTGGGTGGCACTCTTCGTGTTGAGACCGGCCTGCCAGCGCAACGCCAAAGGAGACATAAGGACATTAGAGTCAGATTTCATCCTGCTTGTCAAACGCTCGCAAACCACTTTCAAGTTGACTCCGTGCACTTGATTATCAATCAAACCTGAAATAGCAATCATTGTGCCGCAGTACAAAAAAGACACTCAAATTTGTTGAAATCAATACTATTACTAGATAGGTGATTTGAATTGTTTCTGGAGGAACTATCCGTGGGCTTCAAAATTGGTGGCGGACGATCCCCGCACTGTCACCACCCAACCGTATAACCTCCGGCATCGCACTTTTATACCTTGACCTGTGTGGGCATTCGAAGGAAGATAATGATGAATTTACGGGACGATGCAGGCTTGCCTGACAAAGTTTCCATCCCGTTCACCGCTCACTGCCCGGGGAGTTGCATGCATCTTCCACGTTTTCGTTGGCTCTTCTTCATCCTAGTGGCGCTTACCGCGTCAGCCGCAACGTGGCATTTCCTGCAGCCGCAACGCTTGGAAGTCCGAGTTCAACCCGTAAGCCGTGGCCTTGTCGAGAAGGTGATAGCCAACACCAGGGCCGGGACCCTCAAGGCCTGTCGCGAAGCAAATCTGTCCCCCGCCGTCGGCGGCCAGATCGCTCAGCTGCCCGTTAAGAAGGGCGAATCTGTGCAGCAGGGCCAACTGCTACTGGAACTCTGGAACCAGGATTTGACGGCGCAATTAAAGCTCGCGGAAAGTGAGGCAAAGTCCGCCGAGGCGAAAGTTGAAGCGGCCCGCGAGCAGGCCGAAATAGCTGCACGAGAAGCCACCCGCCTTCTCCGGCTGCAAAAAACCGGCGCGGTTTCCGAACAAGATACCGACAGTCGGGTAACCGCGGCCAAGGTCCGTGAGGCTGAATACACCGCGGCAAGAGCGGCAGCCGCGACCAGCCGCGCCCGCCTCAACGTCATCCGGGCTGAATTTCAACGCACCCGTCTGGTCGCCCCCTTTGCAGGCATCGTCGCTGAAATCAACGGGGAACTGAACGAGTACGTCACCCCCTCGCCACCCGGCATTGCCACCCCGCCCACCGTTGTCCTGCTCGACACCGCTTGCTATTACGTCACCGCCCCCATCGACGAGGTTGACGCCCCGGAGGTCAAGGTCGGCATGCCGGCGCGGATCATTCTCGATGCCTATGGTGATCGCCACTTCAACGGTACGGTGCGGCGCATCTCTTCCTATGTGCTGGATGCGGAAAAACAGGCCCGCACCGTGGACGTCGAGGTGGCCTTCTCAGCGCCGCAGCCAGACACCCATCTCCTTGCCGGCTACAGCGCAGATGTTGAGATCGTTGCCAATGTCAGTAACGATACCCTGCATATCCCGACGCAAGCCATCATCGACGGCAAGAAGGTCTACGTTTTCACCGTCGCCGACAACCGAATCCACAGCCGCGAGATTACCACCGGCATCGGCAACTGGGAGCAGACTGAAATCATCCGGGGGCTCAAGGAAGGGGAAAAGGTGGTTCTCTCCATCGACCAGGAAGGAATCACCGACAACGCACAGGTTGTCGTAAAAGAGGGGCCATGATTGCACTAGAGGGTGTCGACAGGGCATTCCAGGTAGGCGATGAACAGGTCCACGCCCTGCGCGCGATCTCGCTTGCGGTAACAGCCGGGGAGTATATCGCGATCATGGGGCCGTCCGGATCGGGGAAATCCACCCTGCTCAACATCCTCGGCCTGCTCGACCAGCCGGATCGCGGCACCTACATCCTTGACAACGAAAAGGTCAACGATCTGGATGAGGCCAAGCGGGCAGAGGTACGTCGACACAAGATCGGCTTCGTTTTTCAATTCTTTCACCTGGTACCCCGCCTGACCGCCGCAGAGAACATCGAACTACCGATGATTCTGGCCGGAATCGCGGCCACAGAACGCAAGGAAAGGGTCACCGCGGCCCTGACGGATTTCGCTCTCACCGACCGGGCCGGTCACCGTGCCGACCAACTCTCCGGTGGTCAGCGCCAGCGGGTGGCCATAGCCCGTGCCATCATCATGCAACCTAAAATCATTCTCGCCGACGAACCCACCGGCAACCTCGATCGAACGGCCGGCCATGATGTCATTGGCATCCTCGAAAAACTCAACCGCCACGGGATGACCGTGATCATGGTCACCCATGATCCGGAACTCGGCGCGCGCGCTCAACGTTGCATCCAAATGGTCGACGGCCGGATCGACGCGGCCTCACAAGCAAACATGCTCGCTGAAACAAAAAAAGCCGGGGCATAGCCCGGCTTTCTCACCGGGAAATGCCCGGCACACAAATATCGTACTGCACTAAACGAAGCGCACCTTACAGAACCGCCGTTTGCCGACCTTGATCAACACCTCACCGGCGGCCGGGACGACAAAGGAGTCGTCGCTCACCTTCTCGCCGTCCAAGGCAACCGCGTTCTGCTTGATCATCCGCCGTGCTTCACCATTGCTCGCTACCAACCCGGCATCGGCCAGGAGCTTCGGCAGCCAGACGCCCTCCTCCCCCGCGGGCAACTCAATCTCCGGCATATCCTCCGGCATCTCATGCTGACTGAAAACCCGCTCAAAGTGTTCCTCGGCTCGGACGGCCGCTTCCCGATCATGGAAACGGGCGGTCAATTCCCTGGCCAGCTGCTGCTTCACCGCCTTGGGATGAAGCCTGCCCGAGTCAATGCCATCCCGAAGGCCCTGTATCTCTTCGGCGGACAGATCACTCAACAGCTCAAAATAACGGAACATCAGGCTATCGGAGCAAGAAAGAACCTTGCCGTAGATATCCTCGGCCACCTCGGTGATACCGATGTAGTTGCCAAGTGACTTGCTCATCTTGTTGACCCCATCCAGCCCCTCCAAGAGCGGCATGGTGAGGACCACCTGCGGTTCCTGCCCCCAGGTGCGCTGCAGATCACGGCCCATGAGCAGGTTGAAGCGCTGGTCGGTGCCGCCGATCTCCACGTCGGCCTCCAGGGCCACCGAATCGTAGCCCTGGATCAGGGGATACATGAACTCGTGGATGGCAATGGGCCGCTGGCCCTCGAAACGGACCTTGAAATCCTCACGCTCCAGCATCCGTGCGACCGTGAGCTGCGAGGCGAGCTTGATAAAATCGTGGGCGCTCAATGCGTTCAACCAGTGGCTGTTAAAAACCACTTTGGTCTTGGCCGGATCGAGAATCTTGAAGATCTGTTCCTTGTAGGTTTCGGCGTTTTTAGCCACCTGCTCGGTGGTCAGGGGCTTGCGCGTTTCTGATTTGCCGGTGGGGTCACCGATCATGCCGGTAAAATCACCGATAAGAAAAAGGATTTCGTGGCCGAGATCCTGAAAGTGTTTCAGCTTCTGGATCAACACGGTATGCCCGAGATGAAGATCCGGCGCCGTGGGATCAAATCCGGCCTTGACCCGCAAGGGCTTGCCTGTCTTCTCCGCCCGCTTCAGTTTGGCGATCAGGTCTTCACGGTTGATGAGATCAACGGTGCCGCGCTCAATGAGGGCGATCTGTTCTTCAATGGTATAAGACATAGTTTACAAGATTACTCTTTAAACAAGAATCCGCCGCAGAAGCAGTTTTCTCGAATTTTACATCCTCAAAACGACAAAATCCGACTCCATTGCCGGATTTTGTCGCTGCCCCTCAACATGAACCCGCGCAAGATTACTTGGCGTATTCCACTGCCCGGGTTTCACGGATCACCGTCACCCGAATCTGGCCGGGATAGGTGAGTTCCTTCTCGATCTTCTTGACAATCTCCTTGCTCAACAACACCGACTCGGAATCGGAAACCTCGCTGCTGTTGGCGATGATCCGCACCTCGCGGCCCGCCTGAATGGCATACGATTTTTCAACCCCCTTGAACGAGGTGGCGATCCGCTCCAGATCCTCCAGCCGCTTGACATAGGTTTCAAGCATCTCCTTGCGTGCCCCGGGACGGGCGCCGGAAAGAGCATCCGCCGACTGCACCAGCACGTCAAGGATGCCATCGGGCGGCACATCTTCATGGTGGGCGGCGATGGCATGCACCACATAATCTGGCTCACCGTATTTCTTGGCCAGATCGGCGCCGATTGAGGCATGCGACCCTTCAATCTCATGGTCGACCGCCTTGCCGATGTCATGCAACAAACCAGCGCGTTTAGCCTTCTTGACATCAAGTCCCAACTCCGCGGCCATTATTCCGCACAGGAAAGCGACCTCGAGGGAATGCTGCAAGACATTTTGCCCGTAACTGGTACGATACTTGAGGCGACCGAGCAGATTAATGATCTCGACATGGACACCGTGGGCACCGACATCAAAGGTTGCCTGCTCACCGGCCTCACGCATGGTGACCTCAAGCTCCTTGCCAACCTTTTCTACCACCTCTTCAATCCGGGCAGGATGGATGCGACCGTCGGTGATCAACTGCTCCAGTGACCGTCTGGCCACCTCGCGCCGCACCGGATTAAAACCTGAAAGGATGACAGCCTCGGGGGTATCGTCAATGATGATATCAATGCCGGTGGCGGCCTCAATGGCGCGGATATTCCGACCCTCACGGCCGATAATCCGGCCCTTCATCTCGTCGTTGGGCAAAGCGACCACCGAGACCGTTTTCTCGGCGACATAGTCACCGGCATAGCGGGAGATGGCCAGAGCAAGGATATTCTTGGCTTTTTTATCCGCCTCGAGCTTCATCTCATTCTCGATGCGAACCACCGCCTTGGCCGCCTCCATCCGCGCCTCGCTCTCGATGCTTTCAGACAGTTGCCTGATCGCCTCTTCCCGGGTGATGCCGGAAATCTTTTCAAGCTGAAAACGCTGCTCTTCAATCACCGCGTCGAGATCCTTCTGACGCCCAGCAAGATTCTTTTCCTGAACGGCGAAGGTCTGTTCCTTTTTCAAGAACTCCAATTCGCGCTTGTCGATAAGATCGATCTTGCGCTCCAACTGATCAAGTTTCTGACTCAGCCGCTTTTCCTCTTCATTGACCTCGCTTTTGCGAAGCTTAATCTCTTTTTCCGCCTCCTGCTTCAACTGGTAAATATCATCCTTTACCTGCAGAGTCGCTTCCTTCTTTACGCGCTCGGCCTCAGCCAGGGCATCCTCGATTAACTTGCGCCCCTGCTGCTCGACATTCTTCTGGCCGGCTTCAGACAGCTGCTTACGGATAACAAATCCGACAGCCACGCCAATTGCCAAACCGCCAAGCAAATAAAGAGCTATTGGCATTATTTCATTCACGGAGAGTACCCTCCTGCTGAGATATTTTCGCGTCCGATCCTGCCGCGGCGTTTATAGTGCAACGGCATCCCCCACGGAGCGGTAACAATTTATTGGGCATTAAAACAGATTTACAAACCGTGTTCGCAAAACCTCAAACAAGTGTGCAACCTGCAAAGAGATACTGCAAAGAACAGTTATTACTGTAAAGAACTACTAAATTTGAAATGAGGATATGAGGTGGGGAAGGAAAAGAAAAATGACCATCGAACATACAGACAAGGCGATAACGATCAGGCAGTAATCTTAGCCACAGTTAGCAGCGGTGGTACTGAACGGATTTCCTTGAAATTTTTTGCTCTCCAACAGCATCACTTCTGTTGGAGAGCAAAATCTATTTCGAAGAGTTACCTCCAAAATGAATATACATCGGAAATCGTCTAGGCTTAACCCGTGCTAACAACTTAAGAAAACCAACATTCCCTGGCCCGGATTTGCAAATACATTCTGCCATAAAATCCGGAGCGGCGTTACAGCAAATCGTCCAATATCATTTCATTCCGAAGGCGACTGCACGACGCTGTTCGCGTCTTCACCAATGGCCTCCGCAGAAAAACTTCCTCCAAGCACTCACATCTATATATTATCGCCCGTTCGCGATAAATACCGAACAGGTCGCTCATTTGCAAAACTCCCCCGCCGTGCCGTGTCAGCAGTGACATCGAACCTAACCTTGTTAGGTGGGCGAATCTCATAACCCCTGCAAGGAATTTCGCGAATCCGAATTCTCTTTTCAGGGTCAGCGGAGTCACCCTAGATGCCTATGTTGGCTCGAAACTTACTGCGGATCACCAACAAGGCAGGGGAAGCCGTAACGCCTGTTACTACAGGGTGGAATCTATTTTATGGTCCACCCTGTCAAGCAATTCATCAAGACTCTTCTTGTACGCTTCGAAATCCTTCCTGAGCTTCACATATTTTCCTGCCAAATTGAGGCTGCTCAACACAGCCACCTTATTCGCTGGCAGTACCCCGACGGATGAGCTTTGCTCATATTCCTCGAACTGGGTCTTGACCAAGTCGAGTATCTCCCGAACTTCATCCTCGGGAGCATCGGTATAGAGTGGAAATTCCTGGCCGAATACCTCAAATTTGACCAATCGAGCCACTTCCACATCCTTATGATTAGAGTGTTACCAAAATAAAGTTCCAGTGGCAATACATTTTGGTCAGCGGATAAACGACATCATTGACAACTGCGGGTCATCAAGGGTAGCGCCACCAAATCCACCCCCGGCAACATCCTCTTCCTTGCCGGTCAGTACTTCTTCGGCAACAGTGACTGTCTGAGATTCTTCCCATTCCTCGATCGACGAAAGCAACCCTGAAACCCGCTGATGAATAGCACTTTTCTCTCCCTTGAGGGCGGCTATGGTTTCCTGCAAGCCGTTTATCTCGTTGTTCTTGCTCTCGAGAAGTTGTTCAAGGGCTGTTTTTTCAACGCGAATGGTATTATAGCCTGCCAGCAATCGTTCAACACTGCTTTCAAGTCGCTCCAACCGGTCAATATCTTTCTCGCCTTCCATAAATAATCTCCATAATCCCGCTTGGCATTGTGGCTCTTTCGCTGACTCATGCCGCGGGGTCAAGTTGAAACCATCACAGGCCTGCGGCCCATTATTTATCAGTACAAATGAACGCGATTTTCTCAAAATTCTTCGGAGATACTGCCTGTCTGTCAAGGATCGCACTATACCCAGCGAAAAAAAACAAAGTCAAGGTCTTTGTCGTAAAGCGTAGTACGCTTAATACCGCGACAGACAACCCTTGAGGATATCTTAAATTTCACAACGGACATGATGCGGCGGGATAGCTTCGCCATCGCCAACTACGACCCCCTCAAGGTAGGCAAGCGGACCTACATGCACCTTATCGCCAAGTCGGCAATCCTTTAACACGGCACTGCAACCGATAACACAACCACTGCCGACTACAGATTCCCCGCTCAAATGCACATTGGGATGGATGATGGTGTCACAGCCAATCTGCACCGATTTTTCAACGGCGATGGTGGTCGGATTCAACAAGGTAACCCCATCCGCCATCAATTGCCGGTTGCGTCGTTCCTGCAAGGCAAGATGCGCCTGTGCCAATTCTATCCGTGAATTAACCCCCATTACTTCGACAGGGTCATCACAAACAACTCGGTGCATCGGCTGGCCATGGCTTTTGGCAATGGCGACAATATCGGTGAGATAAACCTCACCCTGCTTGTTGTCGGTGCCTACCTGTTTGAGCGCATCGAGCAAGAAGGCGCCGTCAACACAGTAAATGCCGGCATTGATCTCATTGATCAGGCGAACCGACTCACTTGCATCCTTTTCTTCCACGATCCGAAGGATGTTCCCTGCCGCATCGGTGACGACCCGTCCATAATTGGTAGGATCGTCCAAACGGGTTGTCATTACCGACAAAACCGCCCCTGAATCTCGGTGACCTGTGATAAAAGACTGCAACATCCGTCCGCGAATCAGTGGCGTATCGCCACAAAGGATCAGCACCGTGCCGTCATCCTCACAAATTTCCTTGGCCGCACTGAGTACGGCATGCCCGGTGCCAAGTTGCTCAATCTGCTCGACAACAGTGACGGCGTAACCACCCAATGCTGCCTGAACCATCTCGCGTTGATGTCCGGTAACGACAACAATGCGATGCAGGTCAAGCCCCTGCAACGCATCAAGCACATGATGTATCATGGGCGCAAAAAAGATCTCATGCAAAACCTTGGCTTGCGCTGATTTCATCCGTGTACCTTTCCCTGCGGCGAGAACCACGGCGGTTATCTTAGCTTTATGCATCGCCCCTTACACACCTCCACGTTGAAAAACGACATTGCCAAGCAACAAGCAAAATTTTCCAAGTCAACATACCGTTTTTTTTACAATTAAGCCAGTAATCCGCAGTTTTTACGGCAAACCGACTACGGGCTTACAATAGGCCGTAGTCGGTTTGCCCCAATATGGTGCATTTTGCACCACAAAGGCACGCTCAAATATTCACAATTTTTTCCAATCGTCCGGGTTGCAACAACAGTCCAACTCATGGCATGCCAATTGCTGATTACTTTAAACCATGAACTATCCTATGGAACATAGGATAACCACACAGGGGGGCTTGACGATGAGAAGGCGATTTTCTGCGCAACAACGACTGGCAATCCTCGAAATGCGGCGTGACGGCGCCAAAATCTCCGACCTCTGCCTTCAATATGGGTTCAGCAAACAAACCTATTACCGGTGGAGATCAAGATACGGATGGATGCTTGAACCGTATGCAACGACAGAAAACATTCTTGAGGATGAAAAGCGAAGTCTACAGAAGTTTATCGACATTCAAGGTGTTGACACCAAGGCATTGATGGCAACGTTGCGCTGACCTGTTGCATCCAATCTCATCAGACCTGCACAGAAGATAAACCGACAGACAGAACCGTCAAGAAACCGCGCCCCTGCTAGTCACGGGGCAAAAAAAAACGTCTTCACCCTGGCAAGCCAAGAGGAAGACGTTTGCTATAAAAAAAGGATCCGGCGGCGACCTACTCTCCCACACAGT
>JAOUHH010000290.1 GCA_029865195.1 Desulfobulbaceae bacterium | reverse complement strand
TGACCGCCGGCGGAGCGAACTGGCCCGCGTCCACGCCATCATCGACGCCGGCAACGGCTTTGCATGCGCCCGCGCCAAGGCGGAAAGCCTGGTGACGGCTGCGTGCGCAGCACTTGCTGTTTTCCCCGACAACGACGCGAAAAAGATGCTGCTCGGACTTGGCCAGTACGTGCTGACCCGGCAGAAGTAAGCCATGCCGCAACCGCCGCACAACCGCCAACCGGCCCGCCCCCACAAAACGCGTTTGCGTTCGCGCCTGCTCCTTGCCGCCCTCTTGCTGGCCGCAATCGCCGGGGCCATTACCTACGCGTTGCATCGCCCCTCTTCGCCCCCGACCCTGTCGGCAACCGCAAAACATCCGGCGCCGTCGTTCAAGGAAAGCCCCCAGCCACCGGCTCTCCTCCCGCAACCACCTGCCCCTCCGCCGACAGTGGCACCGCCCAACCCGGAGCCGGCCGTCATCGCCCCGCCACCGGCCGCGCCGCCAGCGCCGCGCCGTGCCAAGGCCGAACCTGCTGCAGTTCGATTCGTTTTGGTGATCGACGACATGGGCTATCATCAAAAAATCGGCGATGCGCTGCTCGACCTGCCGCTTGACATCACCTTCGCCTTCCTGCCCTTCGCGCCCCACACCGAAAGCCAACTCGCACAGGCGAGGGCACGTAAACGCGACATCCTTCTCCATCTGCCCATGGAGGCCACCGACAAAAAATGGGACCCGGGGCCGGGCGCGTTGTTCACCGACATGGACCAGGCGACCATGCATCGCATAACCCTTGATGATCTGGCCGCCATCCCCGACGCCATCGGCGTCAACAACCACATGGGCTCCCGTTTCACGGAAAACGAGCCGGCCATGCGCGACTTCCTGGTCCTGCTCCAGCAACGCGGCCTGTTTTTTCTGGACAGCCTGACCTCCCCCCACAGTGTGGGTTTTTCAGTTGCCGGCGACCTTGGCATGCTGGCAATGCGCCGTAACGTTTTTCTTGACAACCAGCAAGATAAGGAACTAATTAAAAAACAACTTGACTCCCTGATACTTTTGGCGGAAAAACAAGGTATTGCGATTGGAATTGCCCATCCGCATCAGGCAACCTTGGAGGCCTTGCGGGATTTTGTGCGGGAACACGATAAATCCGTGGCAATGGTCGGCATCAGCTCCATAGCCCGCCGTGCTCCGCAGAGCGCGGCAAAACAAGTCGAGCCATGAGCGGACTCGTTGTCTTGACCACCGATTTCGGTTTGCACGATGAGTATGTCGGGGTGATGAAGGGGGTCATTGCCGGCCTGGCCCCTGTTACGCAAGTTATCGACCTGAGTCATGGCATCGAGCCGCACAACATCGCTCAGGCTGCCCACTTGCTCGACAGTAGCTGCCGTTTTTTCCCGGACCAGACGATTCATGTCGTGGTGGTGGACCCAGGCGTCGGCAGCGAGCGACGGCTGATCCTGGTAGGTGCGCGGCGGCAACTCTTTCTGGCCCCGGACAACGGCGTCCTCTCCCTGTTGCTGGGCAACGAGGATTTCACCTTCGCCCGCGCCGTTGTCAACGATGCGCTTTTTATCAAACCGGTCAGTCGAACCTTTCATGGCCGGGACATCCTGGCCCCGGTGGCCGCCCAACTTGCCGCCGGGTTGGATGCCACCGCCGTCGGCCCGGAGCTTGCCCGGCACGAATTAACGGAGCTGCCCCTACGACCGCTCCTCGCCGCGGACGGTCAGGGCATGGACGGGATGGTCGTGCAGGTTGACCGTTTCGGCAACCTGATCACCAACATACCAAGGGCCGCCGCGCAAGGACTCGGTTGCGGCACGACCGGCATCGCCGTGTCGATCACAGTCGGCGGCAAAACCATCGCCGGACTCGCCGCCTGCTACTCGGAGGTACAAACTGGCGAGCTGCTGGCGCTTTTCGGCAGCCGGGATTATCTGGAAATTGCAATAAACCAAGGAAACGCCGCAAAATACCTTGGCGTTTCCGCCGGAGAAATCGTACAATTGCGAACTTTTCACAACTTTAACTTTACACCAAGCATAACAAATTTTAAATTAAACACTTAATTACTGGAGGATTTGAGTGGAAAACGAAGAATACGAACCGGTTGCTGCTCTCCTTAAGACCATGGCCCATCCCATCCGCCTGAAAATCCTTTGCCTCCTGCGCGACAAGGAAATGACCGTGGGTGAGATCAGGGAAGAGGTAAAAACCACCAATGCCAATGTTTCGCAGCACCTTTCCATCCTGCGCAACCAAGGCATTCTCGGTTCCCGCAAGGAAGCGAATTTTATCTACAACAAAATCGCCGATGCCCGGGTTCTCGAACTTATCAAGACCATGCAACAGTTGTATTGCCCGGACATGAAGTAACACGGTCACCCGACAGATCGTGCCCCATGCCTGATAATAGTCTTACGGAGTAACAATGTTTTTCGGCAACACCCTGATCCATTTTTCTCTTAAAAAGCCCAAACTGGTCGCCACCCTCATGGTGCTGGCCACCTTGCTGCTCGACAAGATCGCCTCCTTCGACAAAGCCGGCGGCGACGATTTCCACTTCTTCAGCCAATTCGAGGACAACACCAACATCTTTGCCGGAATCCGCTGGAATTATTAACCACGGAACCCCGGCAACAAACAGCAAGGAGAAAACAATGGTAATCAACGACTGGATTCACGTCATCGCCGGGAGCTTCATCCTCCTCACCCTGGCCCTCGGCACCTGGCTGCATCCTTACTGGTATTACGGCACCGCCTTTGTCGGCCTGAACCTCTTCCAGTTCGGCTTCAGCAAGTTCTGCCCTCTGGGCCTCATCCTCAAAAAACTTGGGGTGCCGGAAAGCAGATAATTTGCTATAGTGGCATATACATTCATCGGAACCACAAACTGCCTGGCGGCACAATCAATACGCCAAGAGTACATGCGTGGGAGCACCCCCGACGACGGGCGGTTCCGATGAACAGGCCGGCCGCCACGGACAACCCGTGGCGGCGTATCTCACCCCGTCGCTACCCCTT
>JAOUHH010000066.1 GCA_029865195.1 Desulfobulbaceae bacterium | reverse complement strand
CGAGGTCCTGGCCGCGCTGGAAGAAATCGGCATCGACGGGGTGATCTTGCAGGACCTGGGGGTCTGGAGGATGATCCGGGACCACTTCCCCGCCCTCCCCCTGCACGCCTCCACCCAGATGACCGTGCACAACGCCGCCGGGGTGAAGTTGCTCGAAAGGATGGGGTTTTCCCGGGCGGTGCTGGCCAGGGAGCTGTCGCTTGCGGAAATCGGCGTCATCCGCGGACAGACCCGCATCGAGCTGGAACACTTTGTCCATGGCGCGCTCTGCTTCGGGATCTCCGGCCAATGCCTCTTCTCTTCCTATCTCAGCGGCGCCAGCGGCAACCGCGGCCGTTGCGCCCAGCCTTGCCGCAGGCGTTATCTCCACCATGGGCGACCGGGCTACTATTTTTCCACCAACGATTTCTGCGCCATCGAATTCCTGCCGCAACTGATCGCGGCCGGGGTGATCAGCTTCAAGATCGAGGGGCGGATGAAGAGCGCTGAGTATGTCGGGCGGGTGGTGGCGGCCTATCGGCTGATGCTCGACGTCCCCCCGGCCCGCCGCCGGGAGGCGCTGGCCGAGGCACGCGAACTGCTGACCCTCTCCTTCGGCCGCCCCGCCAGCACGGGTTTTCTTTCCGGCACGGCCGCCGCCGACATCGCGGTTTCCTCACAACAGGGCTCCATCGGCCGGTTACTGGGCAAGATCGGCACGGTGCGCCGCGACGGGTTTTCCTTTGCCTGCAACGACCGCCTCCATCTGGGCGACCGGGTGCGGATTCTGCCGCAAAACGATCAGGCCGGCAGCGGCTTCACGGTGACCGCGCTCCAAGTCAACAAACGGATGGTCAAGGTGGCACGGGCCGGGGATTACGTAACCGTTCCCACCGCCGGCAAGAGCCCGTTTCAGGCCGGCGACAGCGTCTATCGGGTGAGCGCCGGCGGGGGGGCCTTCCCCTCCGAGGAGGCGTGCCGCAAAAAACTGGCCACGGTCCGCCTTGCGCCCCACGGGGTGCGGATGCAACTGGCGGTTGCCGACAACGCGCTTACCGTTACCGCCGAGGGCGGCGGGGTTGTGCTCCGGGAGCGGTATCCGGTGGAAACCTTTGCCGCCACCAAGAGCCCCTTGCAGGAAGAGGCCCTGCGCCGGGTCTTTGCCAAATGCGGCGACACGTCGTTTTTTCTGGAGTCGCTTATTGCCGGGGAATTGCCGCCGGTGGTGATCCCGCCGAGCCGCCTCAATGAAATCCGCCGCGACCTCTATCATCGCCTGGAGGCCGCCCTCGCAGAGGCGCAAGCCCATCGCCGCCGAGAGCGGCTGACCCAGGCCACGGCGAGCCTCCTGCCACCGGTCGCGGCGCGCCCGCTCACCCACCCGCTCCTGACGGTGACGGTGGCCGGCCCGGATGATCTTGCCCTGCTGGACGATCCGGATATCGACGAACTGATCCTACCCCTCACCCCGACAAACCTCCAGGCCGCGGCAGGGGACACAACGGTGCGGGGGCGACTGGCCTGGGAGCTGCCGCCGATCATCTTCGAACAGCAGTGGCACGAGTATGCCGCCATGCTGCAACAGGTGCACGCGCTGGGGCACCGAAAGTTCCGCCTGAACAATCTGGGCCATTTTCTTTTTTTTGACGGGATGACGGATGTAGAACTCACGGCCGGCGCAAGGCTCTACACCCTGAACAGCCTTGCCGCCCTGGCCTGGCGGGAACTGGGGGCTGCCGCGCTGACCCTGGCCATCGAGGACGATGGGCAGAATCTGCGGGAACTGCTGGCCCGTGATCCGGGGATCCCGCTGACGGTGACCGTTTTCTCCCCGGTTGAGCTTTTGCAGTCGCGGATCCCGATTCGGGGGGTGCACAGCGGCGATCTCTTGCAGACCGCCGCCGGCGAGGCCTTTCAGGTGACTACCGACCGGGGCCTGACCATCCTTGCCGCGACCGCCGAATTCTCCCTCATCGGGCAGCTGCGGTCCATAGCAGGGCAGGGTGGCGGCAACTGGCACCTTGACCTCAGCCGTTGCGGGGCGCGCTCGGCACGCGGCGCGGCTGTCCTGGCGGCATTCCGGGCAGACCGCGAACTGCCGGATACCACCCTCTTCAATTTCGGCCGGGGGCTGGCCTGAGGCGTACGCCGGTACGGGTTGCGGCCCCGCCCTGGCCTTTAGCCCCACGCAGGATACCCGGCTGGGCAACGTTCGCCCGCCGGGTATCCTGCACCCACCAACATTTTTCGACTCAACAACCCTCGACCGCCTTGCCCGGCTTGCCGCCGCTGTGGCAGCTGTTGCACTTGCTCGGACCTTGCTTGCCGGCGACACCGGTCTTGTGGCAATCCCGGCAACGGGCGTGGAAGATATCCTTCGCGGTCCGGAGGTTTTCATTGGCGAATTTTTCGTTGTGGCAGTTCACGCAGCGCAGTTTTTCGCCATCGACCATGGCGCCGATCCCTGCCTCGCTCAACGGTTGATGCTTGGCGTCGTGATGGCACTGCCCGCACGCCACGCCCAGTTTGAGATGGGTCTGGTGGCTGAAACGGGCCGGCTTTTTGCCGTCGATGGTGATCTCCCCGCCGGGGGCCTTTACCCCTGCCGCCGATACCGAAACGGCCGGGCTGAACGAAACGGCCAGCAACAACCCCACGGTCAGAACCAATCCGGTCATCATCTTCTTCATTTTCCATTCCTCCTGTAATGTGAGTTTGCGACACGACCCCGAACCGCCGTTGCCCTTTTGACTCAACCTTACGGCATGCCGCCGCCTTCGCGATAGAAGACATCCGGCCACATCCCGCCGACATCGGGCCGCACCACAGGCGACATCGGCCATGTCGGGTCAAAATCACCGGCAATCTCGAGAGGAAAAAATCGTCGATCTTGTTCTTCTTAGCTCTTGCGTGCTAGGCTTGATATGTTGTTTGACCGGAAGTTTCTTGACGACCGAGGAGGATGGTCATGAAAGCGAATATCCAGGATGTGCTTGCCTACGAACTCAAAAAGGAGATTGCCGATCGCTATTTCGGATTTCGCAAACTCATCGAGGAAGACAAGCTGGGGCTTGTCGAAAAGATACGGCAATACTCCTTTATCCTTGAGAAACGGATCAGTTTCGACCTCATCCGCATCTATATCCTGCTCAAGGATGAGGCGCTGATCCAGTCCTTCCTCGATCTCGTCAACATCGAGCAGCGGCTTTTCTACGACTCCTTCCTCACCCATTCGCAGCCGATTCAGGAACGTGTCTTCGAAGGGGTACGGATGCGCGGCCTGACCCGGTTCAACTGTTTCTGCAACCTGGTGGAGGACTGCTACGAGCGGCTGGTCTTTCACACCGATCGTTATCGGGAAAAATTTGATGAACTCATCGAGTATCAGGCGACCATCGACGCCGAGATCAAGATGTTTTACCGCCAGAACGATTTCGGCAGCATCATGGGGTTCCTGCATTCCCTCGGCGATACCGGCCGGAGCGCCGGCATGGAGGGCGGCATGGAGGTTGGCCTGTTGCAGGAGCTGGAAAAAAAGATGGATATCGCCGCGCCGCCGCCCATTGAACACGTCCTGCCGATCATCCCGCAGCTGCCGCCCTACAGTGCCGTTGCCAAGGAGATGAAACGACTGCTCAAGGAGGCATACCCGCTCCACGACAAAATATTCCTCGATACGGTGATCGCCCGCTCGACGTTTCCACTCTGGCGCTGATTGTCCGGCCCGGCAAGGGGCCTCGCCGAGTGACGACGGAGCGGCGCGGCTGAAAAATATATTTTGCCTTTCCAATGCGCCCAATCTATGTAATATCTTAGCGTATGCTGTGGCGAACCTTCTTATGCCCTATCGTTCATTACCTAATCGGGATTTATCGATATGTCCGACGCCAACAACGCCGAAGAAACTTTTTCCCAGAAACTGTACAAGTTTGTTGAATGCCCGCTGCTAGGCTTGTGCTTCAAAACCAGCATCACCGGCAAGCTGATCGGAATGCTGGTGATCTCCCTCCTCGGTTTCAGCCTCGTTTCCATCCAGCACACCCTGGCCCTGCAGAAGGTCGACAAACATCTGCATGAACTGCAGGCGGTCAGTATGCCACAGTATAAGGTCAGCCAGTATATCCTGCGGCAACTGAACGGCTTCAAGATCTCCCTCATGCACATCCTGGAGCAACCGGACCACCAGAGCCCCGCTGTCAATCAAGCCATCCTCCTCAACCGGCAGCGGCTGGATGATTTCAAACGGATGATTACCGCCCTGCGATCGGGTGGCAAGGTGCATGATGTGGCGCGAATCTCCAACGAAACGCTGGACGTCTTCACAGTGGAACCGGCGACACGGGACACAGAGGTATCCGAGTCGCTTGCGGAAATCAGTCAGGAACTCGACACCCTCGACGCCGACTTTGCCCGCTTCAGCGAAATCATCTTCAACAACGGCGGCAAGGACGACGAGGCCAAGGCCCTGGAGGATCTGCTCGGCAGCATGGATGAAGTGTATGACCTGGTGACGAGATTCACCGTGCTGGTCAACACCCGACACAACTCCATGGTCAGGGACTCAGGCGTCATCATCCATGACTCCAGACGCGATTCCATCATTATCAGCCTGGTGGCGGCGATCATCTTGAGCCTTGGCACCATGCTCTATATCCTGTTGATCGTCCGGCCCCTCAAGGACATCCTGGAAAACATCAAGGGCATCGCCAAGGGCAAGGGAAGGCTGACCCACCAGATAAACGTCAAGACCAACGACGAGGTGGGGCAACTGGCTATCCAACTGAACAAGCTGGTGGACAACATCTTCAGTCTGAACAGCTTCAAGGCGATTATCGAGGAAGAGGAAACCACCACCGATGTCCACCGCCGACTCGCGCAATTGCTCCATGAAAGGTATCAATTCGACAAACTGATTATCTACGAGTTGCAGGGCAACAGCAAGAAAATGGCCGTGGCCTATGCCACCGACCATGAACTGCTCTGCGCCGACGAGGTGGTTGCCGATGTCAATCTCTGTCGCGCCAAACGGACCGGGCATCCGATCTCCTTCACCCAGCATCCTGAAATTTGCAAACATTTCCCGTTCAGCGGCAAATACGTGCACCATTGCGTACCGATGATCGCCGGCGGGCGGGTAATCGCCATTGTCCAGTTCCTGCGTGACGCCAGCGGCACGCCGGCCGAGCTTGAGAGGTTCGAGGATTCGGTCAAGTGGGCGATGCGTTACATCAAGGAGGCGACGCCGGTGGTCGAGGCCAAGCGTTTTGCCATGGTGCTCAAGGAGACCACCCTCAAAGACCCGATGACCGACCTCTACAACCGCCGCTTCCTGGAATCCTATGTCGATACCCTGATCGCCAACTGCAAACGCCGCCAGTCCAAGGTCGGGGTGATGATGTGCGACATGGATTTCTTCAAGGAGGTGAACGACACCCATGGCCACGAGGCCGGGGACGCGGTGATCATCAAGATCGCCGATATCCTCAAAAGTTGCGTTCGCGCTTCCGACATGGTGATCCGTTTCGGCGGCGAGGAGTTCCTGGTGCTGCTCATCGACATCAAGGGCCGCGAGGAGGTATGCGAACTTGCCGAACGGGTCAGGCAGACCATGGAACAAACCTCCATCAAGTTGCCTGACGGCGGCACCCTTAAGAAGACGGTGAGTATCGGTTATTGCGAGTATCCCACCGATACCGAAGGGTTCTGGGAGGCGATCAAGTTTGCCGATGTCGCCCTCTACCGGGCCAAGGACGAGGGGCGCAATCGCGCCCTCTGCTTCCGCCCGGACATGTGGACCCAGCAAACCTACTGATTAGCGGCCGTCCCCCACCTCCGAACCAATCTTTCCTTGCACAGCAATCAGCCAATGGGGGGACGTCAAGGCTGCCATCCCCCCATTGGCTGATTTTTTTTATCCATGAGCCGGAACCCACCGATGCCGCAGGACAACATCAACCAGAAAAGACATCCAACGTTGTTGGCCGCCGGGCTGGCCGTGGCCGTGGCCTGGACGCTGATCGTTTTACTCTCCCTGAACGGAAGCCTGTATCAGCATCGCCAGGAAACGGAGGCCATCGTCCTCAATGTCGCCCGGACCCATCTCGAGAAAGACATTCTCTTCCGGCAATGGATGACCCACCATGGGACGTTGTATGCGCCGGTCACGGAAAAAACCCAACCCAACCCCTATCTGCAACCCGAGCATTTCCCGGAGCGGGATATCGTCACCCCCTCCGGCCGGCGCCTTACCCAGATCAACCCCGCCTACATGATTCGCCAGCTGTATGCGGATGCCACCCCGCAGCATGCCAAGCACCCGTACGGACGGGTGACCAGCCTGCGCCCAATCAATCCGGAAAACAGCGCCGACCCGTGGGAAAAGAAGGCCCTGCAAGATTTCATCGGCGGCGCCACTGAAAAAAGCGAACTGATCAAGGATGCCGGAGCGCCGCTGATGCGGCTGATCCGGCCGGTGATTGCCGAACCTGACTGCCTGACCGCCTGCCATTCCGGGGAGGGCGTTAAGTCCGGCGACGTCATGGGCGGCCTCAGCATCACGGTCCCCATGGCGCCGTTTATCGAGGCAACCAGAAAACATACCCTCGGCATCTGGGCCGCGCATCTTACCCTCTGGCTGCTGGTTCTGGTGGGGATCGGTTTCGCCTTTGCCGGCATGCACAAACGCAATCTCGCCCGCCAGCAAGGCGCGGAAGCACTCCGCCGCAGCGAGGCACATTTCCGCTCCCTGATTGAGAATGCGCTGGACATCATCACCGTTCTCGATCAGGACGGGCTAACGGTCTTCGAGAGCCCCTCCCTGCAGCGGGTTCTCGGTCGCAAATCGCCGATGATTGCCAATCAGCCGCTGATCGAGATGTTGCACCCGGATGATCGAAACCGGGTCAGCGCCATCCTGGCACGGTTGGCGGCGCAGCCCGGCACCACGGAAACCTTCGAGATGCGCTGTCAACACGGCGACGGCTACTGGCGTATCCTTGAGGCCGTGGGGCAACGCATTGCAGACCTTCTGCCGCCCGCCGCCTTCGTCATCAACAGCCGGGACATCACCACCCGCAAACTGGCGGAGGAAAAGCTCCTCTCCTACCAGCGGCAATTACGCTCGCTGGCCGCACGCCTTTCGCAGGCCGAAGATGAGACGCGCCGGGCCATCGCCAACGATCTGCATGAACAACTGGGCCAGAACCTGTCGGTGCTCAAATTGAAGCTCGGCACCCTGATGAAGGCCACCCCCCAGGCCGAGACCCTGGCACAACTTCGCTCCTTCGACGAATTACTCGCGACCACCATCAAGGAAACCAGAAACCTAACCTTCGAACTTAGCCCGCCCATCCTCTATGATATCGGCCTCGAAGCAGCAATCATCTGGCTGGCCGAGCAGTTTCAGGGACGCAACCGAATCATCTGCTGGGTCGAGGATGACGGCAACGAAAAACCCATTGATACGGTCTTGCGGGGGATACTGTTCCGAGCGGTGCAGGAGGCCTTGAACAACGTTCTGAAGCATGCCGGCGCCCAACGGGTAACCATCGGCATCCGGCGGGTGGAGACGACAATCCGCATCGACATCGTTGACGACGGTTGCGGTTTTGCCCCGGCGCCACAGGATAATCACCCCGGCCACGCCCCAGGCTTTGGGCTGTTCAGCATCCGCGAGCGGCTCTCCCTGCTCGGCGGCGCCCTGGAGATCGCCTCCACGCCCGGCAGCGGCACCAGGTTGACGATGACGGCACCGCTGCGGCAAGAGGCCGATGCAACCGGTGACGACGATCCGTTGCCGACCTGACCGGCAGGCAGATAGGGCGCTAACTCCCGGGAGGCGGCCAGGCGGAGTAACACCGAGGTTTGCTGGGTGCCTGACGCGTCAGGCCAGATAGACGATAACCGCCCCGCTTTTCTGCTTTGCCTTCCTCTCCCACCGGAATGAAAATATCTCCTGCCGCCGTTTCAGTTCCGTGAGGAGTTGCTCTACCACCTCGGGCAACACCGCCGGCCCCTCGGAATGCAACCCCTTGCCGGTGATCACCCGGATGGTCAACACCCCCCTCTGCCGGGCGGCAGCAATGAAGGAGTGGGTCAACCGCTCCGCTTCGACACCGGTGCACCCATGCAGATCGAGTTCCGTTTCCGGGGCCGGATACTGTTTGAGCGAGCGGGGCTTCCTGCCTTCTTCGGCCCGCCGCAGGTTCTCCAACCGCTCCGCCATCGCCTGCCGCCCTTCTGGCTCGGTCAACGCCTGGTCGATGGCCTCGGCAAAGGAGGGAGCCGCCTCGTCGACACCGAAGGCGGCCCGCAGGTCCTCGAGTTCGGAGAGAACCGGGATCTTCTTTTTGCTCCGCAAAAGATTTGAAGGCCGGGGGGAATCGGCAGATGGATGGATGGGCCGCCCCGCCGCACACCGGCCCTTGCGAAAATCAGGACATTTCCGGCGCTGTTTTTGACTCTGCTGTCGTCGGCCCATGGCAATCCGGTGGGGAGAAGGTTGATCGGGGCTTGGCTGCTGTATCGCTATCCTACCTTGACGCATCCCGCCTTTCAAGGAAAGCGAACGATCTGCGACGGGTTTGCTCTTTTCCGGTGCGTTTTTACGGAAAGGCCTTACAATTGGCGGCGATACCCTCGACGATGCCGGCAAACCAATTCGGAGCAGCAATGGAAGCAAACGCAGCAGCGGCACAGTTTCGCACCGGTGGCGCGATCGCCGACGTCCGCCCGTACGGCGGCGGCAACATCAACGATACCTTCCTGGTTTCCATGCGGGACACCCCGCAACGGTACATCCTCCAGCGGCTCAACCCGGCCGTGTTTCCCGACCCTGGCCTGGTAATGACCAATCTGCGGCTGGTGACAGACCACATGCACAAGCGGTTGCAGGAGGCGACGGAGACCGACGGTTGGCAGGTGGCCGAGGTGATCCCCTGCCGGCAGGGCGCCGACTACCTTATCGATGCCGACGGTGCTTGCTGGCGGATGGCCCGTTTCATCGACCGCACCAGGGTTTACGAAACCGTCACCACCCCGGCCGAGGCACACGAGGTGGGCAGGGGCCTCGGCCGCTTTCACCGCCTGCTGAGCGATCTTGATGCCAACCGCCTGCACGACACCCTGCCGGGCTTTCATGTCACCCCGCAATACCTCACCGCATACGACACCGTAAGCGAAACCTCCCGGCTGACTGATGCCTCCTGCCGGGAGGTCATCGAAACGCACCGCCCGACCGCGATGATCCTGGAAGAGGCAAAGGCGCGCGGGTTGTTGCCGCTCCGGGTGATGCACGGCGACCCCAAGATCAACAACTTCCTCTTTGCCGAGGAGTCCGGGCGGGTGGTGAGCATGGTTGATCTCGACACCGTCAAGCCCGGCCTCATCCAGTATGATCTGGGGGATTGCCTCCGTTCCTGCTGCAATCCGGCCGGCGAGGAAGCGCCCGATCTTGCGGCGGTTACTTTCGACCTCGGATGCTGCCGGGCGATTATCGACGGATATCTTGGCGAATGCGCCTCTTTTCTCACCGATAACGATCTTCTGTTCTTCTACGATGCCGTACGGCTCATCACCTTTGAGCTGGGACTGCGCTTCTATACCGATTATCTGGCCGGCAACCGCTACTTCAAGGCCCGAGACGAGGAACACAATCTCCGCCGGGCCAGGGTGCAGTTCCACCTGCTTGCCAGCATCGAGGCGCAGGGAGAAGAAATCCGCGCCATGACCGGAGGGCTACGATGAGCGTGTGGCAACCACTGCACCCCTTTGCCGAGGCCCCGGCGGTGACGCTGCGCGCCGGGATCGAACGACGCCCGGACGGGCTTTTTCTGAGCTATCTGCTTGCCGGCGATCTCGCCGCCCTGCTCATCCCCCCGGCAAGCGATATGCCGTCGCGGCTGGACCGGCTGTGGGAGACGACCTGTCTCGAATGTTTTTTCGGCGAGCCCGGACGTCCCGGCTATCGGGAGATCAACCTCTCGCCGACCGGCGACTGGAATCTCTATGCCTTTGACGATTATCGGCAGGGGATGCGCGAGGAACCGGCGGTAAAAGAGCTGGCGGTGACCGTCACCACAACCGCCGATACCGTTGCCGTCTCCGTCCTGCTGCCGACCGCCGGGCTGTTGCCGGCCGCGGGCACGATTGAGGCCGGTCTCTGCGCGGTGCTGCAGGAACAATCAGGGCGGAGGAGCTTCTGGGCCCTGACCCATCCGGCCGCCCAGCCGGATTTCCATGATCGACGCGGCTTTGTGCTGCATTTATAAAACACCGTTGGCGGCCTTCATCCGGCCGCAGAGATAGCAAATGCCTGCAGAACACCAAACAATGCCGCTCTGGCGCGTCCATGCGCTGATGGTGCTGGCCGCCGTCCTCGTCTCCACCTCCTTTGTGGTGGGCAAGGCCATTGCCGACGGCCTGGATCCGGCGGTGCTGACCCTGATCCGTTTTCTCGGCGCGGCCGTGCTCTTTGCCCCCCATGTGCATCGCTGCCACACCCTTGCCCTGCCCTCGCCGGCACGGTTACGCGGCTATGCCGCGATCAGCTTCGTGCTGGTCGCCTTTTTCTGGTGCATGTTCGCCTCCCTGCGCTACACCTCGGCCCTCAACACCAGCGCCCTGTTCACCCTGGTTCCCGGGATCTCCGGAATTTACGGGGCATTGTTGCTGCGGGAGAGGCTTGGGCTCTCCAGACTGCTGGCCCTGCTGTTCGGGATGGTTGGCGCGCTGTGGATCATCTTCCGGGGCGACTGGCACCTGTTGCTGGCTCTGGCCTTCAACCGGGGCGACCTGATCTTTCTCGCCGGGTGTTTCGCCATGGCCCTT
>JAOUHH010000065.1 GCA_029865195.1 Desulfobulbaceae bacterium | reverse complement strand
GGCGGCCGCCGCCCTGTTCAGGTTCAAAAGGCTGCCCTCGTCGGCGATTTCCTGTTTGAGCTGTTGCTGCAGGTCATTCTTGATGGCCCGCTGCATGAATTGCATGAGCAGCAGGATTTCCTCGATATCGTAGACCTTGTCCAGGTGGTGGGCCTTGTAGTGAAAGCGTAACATCCCCTTGTAGAGCGCCTCTGCTTCCTCGTTGATGCGCTTCAGGAGTTCCGCGATGTCTTCCTTGCCGAGCTTGGTGATGCGCGCCTTGGTCGCCTTGACATGCTTTTGTTCGGAGGCGAAATTTTCCCGCAGGACATCGATGGTGTCCTTGACGGTCGCGGTCACCTTGATGGCGGACTTGATCTGCTCCTTGATGACGGTGGCGGCGAGTTTGGGGAGTTCCGGCATCGTTATCTGGGCGAAGAGGGTCTCCTGCTTGGTCGCTTCGCTGAAGAAGTCATCGAGGTTCTTGTCCTCATCCCCCTTCTCCTTGTGATCGGCGGTAAGCCGATAGAGCTTGTAGCCGATGTCGAAGATAGGCCCCTTGTTGCCGGATCTTTCCTTGGCAAAGGGCAGGAGTATCTGGGGGGTGAGATTCCCGCGCAGGGTGGCGTGCGCTTCCCTGAGGAGCTTGCAGTCGGCGAGGGTGGCGTCGAGTCGTGCCTGCCAGGTCTGTTTTTCCGCCTCAAGGCGGCGGGCCCGGGGCAGGGTGGTCGGTTGCAGTTGCGGCTGCAGTTTGATGTCGGCGACGAGATTGCCGACATCGTTTTCCAAGTGCCGCAGGCCGGTGATCAGGGATGGCAGTTCGTTTTTGAAGTGGTCTCTGGGGCCTTGCAGGGTTGCCGGGATGGCGCATGCCGCCAGGGTAGCGGCGTTGTGCTGGAAGTTGACATCAAGCCAGCCGGTGACCTGTTTGTCGGTTGTCGCCTTGCTGACTTCGGCCTGGGCATGCTGAAGGAAGGCCTGGCATCCGGAGATGATCGCTTCAATCTGCTGCTTGGGCGTGTTCTGTTCGGCTTCGGTTGGCATCGTTCCGGCTTGGGCGGTGTCTTGCGGGGTTGATAGGGGCATGACTTGGGCCGTGTTTGTGGCGGTTGGTTGCGGCGGCAAGCCATTGTCGGTTATGGGTGACAAAACTGTTGTCATTTGTCGTCACGGCGTGCTAGTTTGTTGCGATTTTGCGGCGTTTGCCGGGATGTTGTTTGGGTGGTCGGGATAGTCTTTCCATTTCCGGGAAATAGTATTTACTTACGATGTTCGCTGCCCGCGGTCAAGGCAATAATAGAGCCTTGCGAGGTGCCCGCCGCGGTGCCTGCAGCCGGCATGGTTTTTTAATTTCAGCGCGAGGTTTGCCAGCCATGTTGACGGAGCCGTTTGCCGTCGGTTCTTCCCTGATGCATCGCCTGGATCCGCGGGTCAAGGTGGCGGCTGCCGTTGTTTTTGTCAGCGTGGCGGCCATCTTGGTCCGTTGGGAGGCCCTGGCGCTGGCGATGGCAACGGCGGTGAGTCTCGTCGGCCTGGCCCGGCCGTCGTTGCGGCAACTTTCGCGGCGGTTGATGCTGGCCAATTTCTTTATCCTCTGCCTCTGGCTGTTCTTGCCCTTCAGCCATGCCGGTACGCCCCTGTTCCAGTTGGGGCCGTTTGCGGGCACAGCCGAGGGGGTGCGGGCGGCGGCGCGGATCACGGTCAAGGCCAACGCGATCCTGCTCGCTTTTGTCGCGCTGGTCGCCACCATGCCGGTCGCCACCCTCGGGCATGCCCTGCGCTGCCTGGCGGTGCCTGAAAAGCTCGTCTATCTTCTCCTGTTTACCTACCGCTACATTCATGTTATGGAGCAGGAATACCACCGCCTGCACAATGCCGCGGTGATTCGCGGCTTCCGGCCGAAAACCGACCGGCATACCTATAAAACTTACGCCTATCTGGTCGGGATGCTGCTGGTGCGGAGTTTGGCCAGGGCCGAGAGGGTGCACGACGCCATGCTCTGTCGCGGTTTCCGGGGCCGTTTTTACGCCATGCGCCCATTCTTCATAACCTCAATGGATGTTGCCTCACTGATCGTCATCGCGGCGGTCGTCGGCGGCATGGCTTGTCTCGAATGGCTTCCAACGACCTGATTCTCAGTCTCCGCGGCATCAGTTATTCCTACAGCCGTTCACGGCCGGTGCTCGACCGCCTCGATCTGGATCTGCGCGCCGGCGAGAAGGTCGGGCTGGTGGGCGATAACGGCAGCGGCAAGACCACCCTCCTGCATCTCATCGTCGGTCTGAAGAAGGCCGCCGCCGGCACCCTGACCGTTTTCGGCCGGGAGGCGTGCAGCGAAGAGGATTTTCGGCTGGTGCGGCAGGGGGTGGGGTTGCTGTTCCAGGATGCCGACGACCAGCTGTTCTGCCCGACGGTGCTTGAGGATGTCGCCTTCGGCCCGATCAACCAGGGGCATTCACCGGCAGAGGCCCGCCTTATCGCCGGCAAGGTGCTGGCCGATCTTGGCCTGGGCGGATTCGAGGAGCGGATCACCCATCACCTTTCCGGTGGCGAAAAGCGGCTGGTGGCGCTGGCCACCGTTCTCGCCATGTCGCCCCGGCTGCTGTTGCTCGATGAGCCGACCACCGGCCTTGACCACGACACCAAGGAGCGGCTGCTTGCCATTCTGCGCCGACTCGATATCGCCTATATGGTGGTCTCGCATGATTACGATTTCCTGGGCCGGGTTGCCGACAGCGTCTTTTATATGAAGGACGGGCGCATCCTCACCACAGAGGAGGGCGCCATTCACAGCCATTTCCATATCCACAGCTTTGGGACTTTGCCGCATCAGCATTCATCGTAGATGGCCGGTTTTTTTGAGGGGCGCTGGCTTCTCCTGCCTGCCCGCACTTGACAAAAACGGTCGATGGGCATACTTTGGCTGTTTCGGAAAAATTTGGATGGGGGCGCCTTGCGGCAGCGATGGAGTCCAGAGAACTGGTTTGCGAGAAATACAAGGAAGTCATGCGGGAGGATGAGGCGTGCTGCCGGCATCCCTTGGAGTACTGCAAGTTCCGCTCCGCCTGCATGATTCAGTTTGCCTCCATGGAGAATCCCGATTGCCGTCAAAAGCGAAAGGCGGATGAGCGGGATGGCGCAGCGTAGGCCTGGTTCCCAGTATAAATCTGTTATCTGACGAAAGCGAAAAGATCATGCAAGCATTGCGATTTGACAAGGGCGACGGATTGTTGCCGGCCATTGTGCAGGATCATCGCACCAACGAGGTGCTGATGGTTGCCTATATCAACGAAGAGGCGTGGCAAAAGACCCTGGCGACGGGCAAGGCCCATTACTGGAGCCGGTCCCGCAACAAGCTGTGGCTCAAGGGCGAGTCTTCCAATCATGTGCAGATGGTGAAGGAGATCCTGGTCGACTGCGACGAGGACACCGTCATCTACCGGGTTGAGCAGCTGGGCGGGGCGGCCTGCCACAAGGGCTATCGGAGTTGTTTTTTCAGGCGCGTCGAGGGCGACGACCTGGTTATCAAGGAAGCACCGGTGTTTGATCCCGGGGAGGTATACAAGAAATGAGCGTATTGAAACTGGGCATTCCCAAGGGCAGCCTCGAGAAGGCGACCATCGAACTCTTCGCCAAATCCGGCTGGACCATCAAGCTTTCTTCCCGCAACTACTTCCCCGAGGTGGACGATCCGGAACTGGATTGCTCCATCTGCCGCGCCCAGGAGATGGCCCGCTACGTCGAGCAGGGGGTGCTGGACGCCGGCATCACCGGCAAGGACTGGATTCTCGAGAACAACTCCGACGTGGTGGTGGTGGATGATCTGGTCTACTCCAAGGTCAGCCGGCGGCCCACCCGCTGGGTGATCGCGGTGGCCGGCGATTCCGAGATCAAGACCCTTGCCGACCTCGAGGGGAAGAAGATCGCCACCGAACTGGTCGAGTACAGCAAGCGGTTCTTCGCCGAGCGCAAGATCAACGTCGATATCGAATTTTCCTGGGGCGCCACCGAGGGCAAGGTGGTTTCAGGGCTGGCCGACGCCATCGTCGAGGTGACCGAGACCGAGTCCACCATCCGTGCCCACGGCCTCCGGATCATCCACGAGATGATGACCTCCAACACCCAGTTCATTGCCAACAAGGATGCCTGGAGCGATCCCTGGAAGCGGGAGAAGATCGAGAATATCGCGTTGCTCATGCAGGGCGCGTTGCGCGCCGACAAGATTGTCGGCCTGAAGATGAACGTTGCCGAGGAAAAGCTTGACGACGTGATCAAGCTGCTGCCCAGTCTCAACGCCCCCACCGTTGCCCATCTCTACCAGAAGAAGTGGTACTCGGTGGAGACGGTGATCTCGGAGCATACGGTGCGCGACTTGATTCCGAAACTGATGCGGGCCGGCGCCGAGGGTATTATCGAGTACGCCCTGAACAAGGTTATCTGAGAGCGCCGCCCGTCGGCGCGAAGGGAGAGGGTGGACGCGTGAGCGGGCAGGGTGCAATCAACTATACCAAGATCAGTTTTCTGGACAGCGTTTACAAGGCGAACAAGCTGCCCGCGCCCGACTTCCCGGAGATCGCCTTTGCCGGGCGGTCCAACGTGGGCAAGTCAAGCCTGATGAACACCCTGGTGCAGCGCCGCAACCTGGTCAAGGTGAGCAGCAAGCCGGGCAAAACCCAGAGTCTCAACTACTTTCTGATCGATGACCGGCTCTATCTGGTGGATCTGCCCGGCTATGGCTATGCCAAGGTGCCCAAGGCGATGCAGGATGCCTGGCAGGATCTGATCTCCGGCTACCTGGAGCGCCGCGACTCCTTGCGTTGCGTGGTGGTGATCGTCGATCTGCGCCACGAGGTCAAGGTGCAGGACCTGGAGCTGGTCAACTGGCTGCGGGCCGTCGGGCGTCCATATCTGCTGGTGTATACCAAGAAGGACAAGCTCTCGCGCAACCAGCAGCAGAAGCAGGCTGCGGCTCTTGATGCCGGATTCGGGGTGGCGCCGGCGGACCGGTTGCTTTTTTCCTCCAAAACCGGGGAAGGGCGTGAAGAATTGATAAATATTCTTGACCGATTTCTTATTTAGTGCTCTGTTCAAGATATTCGGTAATCGTAATTTATAGCGTGGTCGACACGCTATGTTGTTTTTTTATTCAGGAAGCCCCGAGGAGGTCGCGTTATGTCACCAAATGCTTTGCCTTGCTGGGAGATTACCAAATGTGAAGGCACGGACGATTGTCCGGCCAGGCTTGCCGTCGATACGCCATGCTGGGAGGTCGCCCGCGGGCTCGATGATTATCGCAACGCCCTCAATGTCTGCGGCGATTGTATCGTCTACATCTCAAAGCGCGAGGATTCCTGTCTGACCGAGGCGGAAATCTCCAGCATCTTCGAGCAGAAGGGGGTCTGCGTACTGCTCTCGCAATGCAGGCATCATTCCTCAGAGGCCGCCACCGACGCCTAGGTTTTTTCGCCCCAACCGCCGCCCCCCGGCGTTTTGATGATCAGTATGTCACCGGCTTCCGTGTGCAGGTTTATCTTGCCGGGAAGCCGTTTCCTTTTTTTCCCCCGGATCAATTCGTTTTTCCCCTTGGCGCCAGGGTTGCCGCCTTTCAGGCCATAGGGCGCAAGCCGCCGCCGTTCGGTGAGCAGCGACACCTGCGCCCCGGCGAGGAAGCGGTAGCTGCGGACGATGCCGTCGCCGCCCCGGTGCTTGCCGTTGCCGCCGGAGTCGCGGGTCAGGCCGTAGCGTTCCACCTGCAGGGGGTAGGCGTGTTCCAGCGCTTCCACCGGGGTGTTCATGGTGTTGGTCATGTGGGTGTGGATGCCGTGCAGGCCGTCGCTGCCGGGCCGCGCCCCCATGCCGCCGCCGATGGTTTCGTAGTAGGCGTAATGGCCGCCGCCCGGCTGTTCGCCGCCGATGGCGATATTGTTCATGCTGCCGCAGCTTGCCGCCGGAATGCGGCCGGGCGCGGCCTGGGCCAGCGCCCCGAAAAGCACATCCACCAGCCGTTGCGAGGTCTCGACGTTGCCCGCCGCCACCGGCGCGGGCGGGATGGCGTCGACGATGCTGCCTTGCCGGGTGATGATGCGGATCGGCCGGTAGCTGCCGTGGTTGATGGGGAATCCTTCGCCCATCAGGCATTGAAAGGCGTAGATGGTGGCGGAAAGGGTCACCGGCGCAACGGTGTTGAGCGGGGACGGCACCTGGTCCGCCGAGGCGGAGAAATCGGCGATGGCCTCATCGCCGGCGATGGTCAGTTGCAGGGCGATGGGCAGCGGTCTGCGGTTGACGCCGTCGTCGTCCAGGTGGTCGACGAAGTGGTGGACCCCGTCCCGCAGCGAGGCAATGGTATGGCGCATCAGCCGCTCGGCGTAATCCTGCAGGTGGTCGATAACGGCAAAGAGCTTGGCAGCGGAGTGCTTGGCGAGCATCTCCCGGAGGCGGACGTTGCCACGGGCGAGGGCGGCCATCTGGGCGCGGAGGTCGCCTTCCCGTTCGGAGGGGTTACGGACCAGATCGAGAAATTGGCGATAAAAGGGCTGCCGCACCCCTTTGGCGACAAGCAGGGTGGGCGGGATCAGCACCCCCTCCTCGGCAAGGGTGGCGGAAAGCCCCATGGAGCCGGGCGTCTTGCCGCCGACATCGGCGTGATGGGCGCGGTTTACCACGTAGAAGAGCGGGGTGCCGCCCGCGTCGCAGACCGCCTCTGCGACGGTGATGTCCGGCAGATGGCTGCCGCCGCGAAACGGATCGTTGGCGATCGCCACGTCCCCCGGACCGAGGGCAAGGTCTTGCAGGATGTGGAACAGGGTGCGCGGCATCGCCCCTAAATGCACCGGGATGTGGGCGGCCTGCGCCACCAGCTCGCCACGCCGGTCGAAGATGGCGCAGGAGAAATCGTGCCGTTCCTTGATGTTGGGCGAAAAGGCGGCGCGGGCGAGGACGATCCCCATCTCCTCGGCAACGGAGGCAAAGAGTTTGTTGAAGACTTCGACTTCGATGATGTTCATGGGGGCGCTCGTTGTGATGCTGATCGTTCCGCTTGCCGAATGACTGGGAGGTGGTTTAGCATCGATGCCGTGGGCCGTCAACCCGAATATGGTGTTTGAAGCGGTGCCGGCGGCGGTTCCGTTTTGCCTCCTGCCGGTATTCTGGGCCGTTCGCCGTTGCTTGCAGGGCTCTCCACCCTGGGTGCGCCGGACGGGAATCGCCGGTCGGCTTGCCGGGGTGGTTTTCTTGTACGCATAATCAGGGTATGCCGGTGGCCCGTGGCCTTGGGCAATGGCGATGATGTTTTATTCTGGCAACGGAGCGGGGTTTGGAGATGAAGCAGGTCATTACCACCGAAAAGAAGCCCATCAAGCTCTGGCTGGACGATATCGAGGCCGGGGCCTTCGAGCAGGCACGGAATCTCGCCAATCTGCCGTTTATTTTTCGGCACGTGGCGGTGATGCCGGATGCGCATCTGGGCTACGGGATGCCCATCGGCGGGGTGATGGCCACGAATGAGGTGGTCATCCCCAACGCGGTGGGGGTCGATATCGGCTGCGGGATGTGCGCCGTCCGCACCTCCTTAGGCAGTATCCCCACCGGGAAGCTCGAGGCACTCCTCGCCCGCATCAAAAGTGTGATCCCACTGGGCTTCAAGCATCATCTCAGGAAACAAAACCCGTCCTTGATGCCGAAGTCGGAACTCCCCCTGGCGCAGTTGCCCATGGTCAGCCGCGAGTATCAGAGCGCCCTTACCCAGTTGGGGACCTTGGGCGGCGGCAACCATTTTATTGAAATCCAGCAGGGCAACGACGGCCGCATCTGGCTGATGATCCACTCCGGCAGCCGCAACCTGGGCTTCAAGGTCGCCAACTATTACAACCATCTGGCCATCGACCTGAACAGAAAGGCTGGTTCCGCTATCCCAAGCAAATGGCAACTGGCCTTCCTGCCCATTGACAGCGACGCCGGCCGGACCTACCTGCAGGAGATGCGCTACTGCGTCGAGTTTGCCTATGCCAACCGGCTGGTGATGATGGAGCGGGTCAAGGAGGCGTTGCTCTCGGTGGTGCAGCCGGTTTTCTTCGAGCCGATGATCAACATCGCCCATAACTACGCGGCCATGGAGGAGCATTTCGGCGAGCGGGTGATGGTGCACCGCAAGGGGGCAACCAGTGCCAGGGACGGCGAGGTCGGCATCATCCCGGGCTCGCAGGGCGCGCCGAGCTATATCGTCAGGGGGCTTGGCAACCCCGAGAGCTTTGCATCCTGCTCCCACGGCGCGGGCCGGAAGATGGGCCGCAAGCAGGCACAGCGGCAGTTGAGCCTTGCCGAGGAGCAAGAGCGGCTTGAGCGGCAGGGTATTTTGCATGGTATCCGTTCGGCCCGGGATCTCGATGAGGCGGCAGGCGCCTACAAGGATATCGACAAGGTGATCGACGCCCAGCTCGATCTGGTCGAGGTGCTGGTGGAGTTGCGCCCCCTGGCGGTGATCAAGGGGTAGTTGCGGTTTTCGTGGCGGATCTTCGGGAGAGCATGTACCTTCTGCATGGCAAATTCGGCCGTGAGGGGGCAAGAAATTCATGATCGACAGTTATGTGCAGCACCGCATCTACCTGCAGCAATTCAAGATGCTCAGCAGGCGCACCTGTTTCGAGATCGTGCCGGCCAATCTCAATTATCAGGGCCTCATCGTTGTCGCTACCGGCGTGTTCGAATATGGCGGCAAGGCGTTTGTGTTCCAGACCTTTAGCTGCGGCTGCGGGCCGCAACCGGCGATCCGGGGCGCTTATCTTGAAAAGGAGGTGCCCTGGCGCGTTTCGGGGTTGTGTGCCTTTTTTCACGCCAGCGAAAACCAAAAGGAGCGGGCGCTTGCCGATCAGCAGGTGATGGCCTCGGTGTATGTCGTGCGGTTGCCGGTTGGCGAAACAGAGATGGGGGAGGTTGCGGCCGCGCTGCGCAGCCGGTTCGGGGCAAACAAGGAGATCAGCTTTTTTTGAGCGCTCCCTGCCGGGAGTGCTTGGGCTGTAGTGATAAACGGATTACGATGCCATGAAGATTGCACTGTTCAGTGATACCCATGCCTTGCATGGTCGGATCTGTATCCCCAACGCGGATATCCTCATCTTTGCCGGCGACATGGCCCATTGCCGGACCGCGCGCGATGTTGCCGATTTTAATGATTTTCTGGGCTCGCTGCCGCATCGGCATAAGGTCGTGGTCGGCGGCAACCACGATCATCGGTTGGCCCGCGACCCGGCGATGGCGCAAACGCTTCTTTCGAAAGCGGTCTATCTGCTGGATCGAGCCGTGACCGTGGCCGGGATAACCATCTACGGCGCCCCGTGGCAGCCGACCTTCAACGACCGGGCCTGCGATGCCTTTGCGCTGCCGCGCGGCAAGGCGTTGCAGGAGAAATGGGCGTTGATCCCGGCCGGTGTCGATATCCTGGTGACGCACGCGCCGCCAGCCGGCATCCTTGATCAGGACGGCCCGGTTGCGCATGGTTGCGCGGACCTCGCCGCCGCCGTGGCCGCGATCAGGCCCAGATACCACGTGTTCGGCCATATCCACAGCCACCATGGTCTGATCCGCTGTGGCTCTACCACCTATATCAATTGCAACGTGCAGGGGGAAAACGGCGCGTTGCGGTCCGCCCTTTTGCTTGATTATGAGTCGGGGGCGCTGCTTGACGGCGGGTGTCCGTAGGGCAATGCCGGGCAGGACGGTCACGCAGATTTGACGGGATTTTTTCGGTAAGCGCGGCTGGGGGCGCCGTCGATATGGATGCCTTCCAGGTAGGAGAGCTTCCTCGGCAGTTGTTGCGCCGTGCCCTTGGCGATCAGGAAGGTGGCCCTCCGTCCGACCGTGAGCGGTCCCAGTTCCAGCATGCCGAAGAAGCCGGCGCCGATTGTCGAGGCGCAGCGGATGGTTTCAGTCAGTGAATAGCCTGCCTTGATGAACAGCTTCATCTCCTCGACCATCCCCTCGCCATGGAGGATACCGGTGCTCCCGGCCCCGGTTCCCGTTGCCGTGGTCACCCCCAGGGTTCTGGCCAGGCGCAGTTGCGCGAGTTGCTCGGCGAGCGTCTCTTTCCAGAAAGCCTCGGCGCCGGGGAGCGGCTTTCCCGGCGCCAGATAGCGCTGGGAGAAGCGGCAGCACACCGCGCCGCCGGTACTTGCACCGTCAAGGCCGTTCTTGGCCCGCAGGACCGAGGGTATCCACAGGACCTTCCGCGCCGCCATCTCCCGCAGATTTTCCTCACCCATTCCATACCCCTGCTCGATGGCATCGCATCCGGCTGCAAGCGCCTCCGCCACCTGCCGTGGGCCGTTGGCCACCACCACTGCTTTTCTATCTTCCTTCTGTGCGAGGATGCGGCAGAGGTCGGCGTGGTTGGGCAGGGCTGGGGATCCGCCTTCTACCTCGATATTGTTCGAATAGTAAACCTTAATAAAATCAGCGCCGGCAGAGCGAACAACAATGCCGCATTCCGGCATTGCAGCAAGTTGCCGGGATGGTGCGGGCGCGGCAAGGTCGTTGGCATCGGCCACTCCCAGTACGCCGTGGGCATGGCAGAAGCAAAGATGCCGTTCCCGCAGGTCCGCTGCCTGCGTTTGGTTTACCGCGTCGGTGGAGGGATTCCCCGCGCCGGATACGGAGGGGGACCTCGTCAGGGAGACGCTGCAGTCAACAAGCGCCGGGATAATGGTGCCGTGCGAATAGTCGACAAGCGTTTCCCCGTCACTGCGGGAAAGGTCGGCTACGGGGCCGATGGCGGTGATGATGCCTTCCCGCACCGCCAGAAAGACATTCCGGCGTACCTCGGCGGTAAGGCCGTCGATGAGGCCGCCCGCTACTATGTATCGTGTCTTGCCCAAGCGTTC
>JAOUHH010000289.1 GCA_029865195.1 Desulfobulbaceae bacterium | reverse complement strand
CCGCTCAAAGGGGATAAAGATACGGTCGAGGTATTTTTCGTCAAAGCCGATGCCGTTGTCCTCCACCGTCACCTCGATAAAATCGTTGTCCAGCAGGCGTCCTTCGACGATCACCAGCGGTTCGACGTCATCCTTGCGATACTTGAGAGCGTTGCAGATAACGTTCTGAAAAAGCTGCCCCACCATCACCCGGTCGCCCTCGATAGCCAGCAGTTCCCCCACCTCGACCCTGCCCCGCACCTGCCGGATCCGCTCCTCTAGGTTTTCCACCACCTCGGCCAGCAGATCGCCGAGGTCAAAAGATTCCACTTGCAGGCCCCGGCTCGATATCCTGGAAAGCTGCAGGAGTTCATCGACCATCCCCTCGAGCCGCCGGGCCGAACGGAAAACCCGTTGCAGATACTCCATTCCCCGCGCGTCCAACTCCGTGCCGTATCGCTGCAGCAGTCGGTCGGTGAAGGCGACAATCAACATCAACGGCTCGCGCAGATCGTGGGAGACCACATGCGCGAACTGTTCCAGATCGGTGTTGGAGCGGGCCAGGCTCTGGGTCAGCCGACGCAATTCCTCCTCCACCTGCCGCCGCTCACCGATCTCCTGTCGCAACAATTCATTGGCGCACCGCAACTCGGCGGTTCTGGCCTCCACCAGCTCTTCAAGCTTGCTGCGGTGACGCTCCAGTTCATCCTCAACCCTTTTCAGGTCCGTAACATCGGCGAACACCCCGTCGGCGTAACGGCTCCCTTCCTTCTCGGTCACCGCCACCGCCCGATCATGCAGCCATGCCCAGTCTCCGTCCTTGCGGCGGAACCGGTAACGGATATCAAATGCCTGCTGTTCGGCAAACAAGGCACGATAGGCTGCCCGCACCCGCGCCAGATCGTCGGCATGGACATCCTTGAACCGTCCGCGCTGGTAAAGTTCGGCAGGGGTATAGCCACAGACCTTCCTGAGATTATGGCTGACGAAGAGCAGATTGCCGTCAACATCGGCCCGCCAGGTAACGTCCGGCATGTTCTCCACCAGGGAACGGTACTTCTCCTCGCTTGCCACCAGCGCCTTTTCAATCCGTTTTTTTTCAGTGATATCCTGAAAAACCATGATGCTCATGGACAAATCATCGCTGAGTCCACCCAGATAGGTGCCGGCGAGGAGCCCGGTTCTCTGCTGCCCATTCACCGTCAAGGTAAGTTCAACACCGGAAAAGGAGCCCCCGCTTTCGAGGTCATTTTCCAGATCACAGACCGCGCAGAGATCGGCAGCAAGCACCTCGCGACAATGCCGGCCGATGATGTCCCGCCCCTTTACCCCGAAGAAATCCTCAAAGGCCTGATTGACATCACAGAGCACCGAATGATTATCGATTACGAAGGCCGGCTCGATCATGCGATGGAAAATCGTGTAGTAACGACGTTTTTCAAGAAGAATAAAATGCTTGGCCGCCCGCAGATCACGGTTGCACTGCGACAACTCCAACCGGTGCCATTCGGCTGCCAGCCCCATCTCGAACTTATCGAAGACGCGGAGGATGGCGGCGAAGGTCGCGCGATCATGCGCTTCCTCTCCGGCGACAGCGTGCGCCGCTTCGAGAAAAGGCGGGCGCAGGAGCTTGATCAGCCCGAGACAATGATGAAAGGCGATCCCGTGATTCTTGAATGTATCGGCGCAGAGGCGCCCAAAGGCGCCGGAAGAACCGGCAGGGAACTGTTCGTCGGAGAGGATGGGGTCGGGATGGGCATTGCGGCCCATGGCGGCGATCAGGAGGTGGAGCAGTTCAACTATGGTTTTTCGCCAGTCGGCGGCATGGGTCTGCAAATATTTCCCATAACCGGCATCCTCGGCCAGCATGGCAAAGGCATCGTAAAGATCCTTTCCATCCGACTGCAATGCCTCGCTGTAGGCGAAAACCGTCCCTTTAGTCATACCGTTTGCGTTGGCGCTCCTTGAGGACCAGCCGGATGGGCGACTTGTCTATCCCCAACGCGGTCCGGAAACTATTGACAAGATAGCGGTAATAGGAAAAGTGCACCCCTTTCGGGTAATTGACAAAAACCAGGAAGGTTGGCGGCTTGGTGGTCACCTGGGTAGTGTAGTAAAACTTCAACCTTTTCCCCTGGTGCAGGGTGGGAGAATGGGCGGTGACGGCATCCTGCAAGACGCGGTTCAGCTTGCCGGTAGTGAACTCCTGACTGAACTGGCCATGTACCTCCCGCAGGGTCGGCAGGAGCTTTTTGGAACCGAGGCCGGTGAGGGCGGAAATGGTCAACACCGGCGCATAGCCGATAAAGGTGGTGGCCCTTTCTATCTCTTCCAGGATCTGTTTTTGCCGTTTCTTGTCCTTCTGCACCAGATCCCACTTGTTGACCACCACCACGCAGCCACGCCCCTGCTCCATGGCATAGCCGATCACCTTGGTGTCCTGTTCGGTGATCCCCTCGCCGGCATCGATGAGAACCAGGGCCAGATCGCAGCGTTCGAGGGAAGAAAGGGTTCGCATGACGCTGAATTTTTCTATCTTCTCCTGCACCTTGCCCTTGCGCCTGATGCCGGCGGTGTCGATAAGCAAAAAATGCCGGCCGTTCTTCTCAAGAAGGGTATCTACGGCATCGCGGGTGGTGCCCGGGATATCGGAAACCACCATCCGGTCCTCGCCGATAAGCCGATTGACCAGGGAGGATTTGCCGACATTGGGCCTGCCCAGAAAGGCCATGCTGATGGTGCCGGCAGGCAACTGAGGCTGTGGCAAGCCAGCCGACGCACCCAGGGTGGCGACGAATTGGTCCATAAAGGTGCGCAGTCCATAGCCGTGCGCCGACGAAACCGGCCAGAGGGTGTCCGACCCCAGTTCGTAAAAGGTCGGCAACCGTTGGTGCTCCACCTCGGCACCGTCGATCTTGTTGACGAGAAAATGCACGGGTTTTCCGGACCGCCGCAGATGCGCCACCACCTCGTAATCCTCGGCGCTCAAACCCTCCTTGCCGTCGAGCATGAAAAGAATGATATCCGCCTCCTGCACCGCCTGCCAGGTCTGATTGCGAATCTGATTGGTGATCTCG
>JAOUHH010000064.1 GCA_029865195.1 Desulfobulbaceae bacterium | reverse complement strand
ACTCGACCCCATCACCCGCAAGCCTTCCCATATCGCCGGAGTCCCACCCGATTACTTTAGCGCCACCGGGCAACGTTGGGGCAATCCACTTTACAGATGGAACGACCCTGACGCTTCCATTGAAAATCAGCTTTACGATTGGTGGGCCAAACGGCTGCGAGCAACCTTTTCACAGGTTGATGCGGTACGCATTGATCATTTCCGGGGTTTTGAATCATACTGGCGCATCAGGGCCGAGGAAAAAACGGCGATTAACGGCACCTGGGTGAAAGGGCCGGGCCTGAATTTTTTCCGAGAGATGGAAAAAAGAGTTGGCAAACTACCTATCATCGCCGAGGATTTGGGCATCATCACCCCCGAAGTGGAGGAACTGCGTGATACCTTAGAATTTCCAGGAATGAAGATCCTACTTTTTGCTTTTGATGGTCACGTTGAAAACCCCTATCTGCCCTACAATCATATCCAAAATTGCGTGGTCTACACCGGAACCCACGACAACGACACCGTATTGGGCTGGTATATGAGCCCGGAGGTGGCAGAAGATGAAAAAAAAAGAGCCCGGGCCCATGCCAACCGTGCGGACTCGCAATCCACCGCCATCAACGATGATTTCATCCACCTCGCCCTTTCCTCGCCTGCTCGTTTATCCATCCTGCCCCTGCAGGATATTTTGGGATTCGGAAATGATTGCCGAATGAACACCCCCAGCACCATGGGGAACAACTGGAGCTGGCGCTGCGCTCCCAGATTTCTCTCCTCGGCAAACGGCGCTCGCCTGCGCGAACGCACCGAGTTTTTCGGCAGACTGCAACATATAAAATTTCCTAGCAATAACCAAGATGAGGACCTTGATGCAAGCCCTGCTTCTCAGCTGTAGCCCTCGCAAGGGAGGAAACACCGAAACCCTGCTGCGCCAAGTGGCGGAAGGCTTACGAGAAACGGGCGCGGAGAGCGAACTGATCCGGATCGGTGAGCACGACATCAGCCCCTGCATTGCCTGTGGCGGGTGCGACGCCACCGGTATCTGCGTACTGGGAGATGAAATGACCCTTCTCTATGACAAAATCGATGGCGCCGACTTCCTGATTATCGGCTCACCAATCTATTTTTACGGTATCACCGCCCAGGGCAAGGCAATGATCGATCGATGCCAGGCCATGTGGTCGCGCAAATACAAGCTTGGCCATGCAAGGAAAAAAGGAATCGGAGCGGGCTACCTAGTCAGCGTAGCCGCCTCTAAGGGCGACAAAATATTTGACGGCGCCATCCTCACCGCCCGTTACGGCCTGGACGCCATGAACTTTGACTACCGGGGCGAACTTCTGGTGCGGGGGGTGGACGGCAAAGGTGCAATCGCTTCCATGAACGGGGAATTAAAACGGGCTCGCGAATTCGGTCGCGCCATCGGCTCCCCTCCCGCTAACCACACGTAACATTTTTTCAAACTCTCGCTTGACAACCCATCTTGTTTCGCGTATAAGGTTGCACATCGCAAGGCCCCATCGTCTAGCGGTCAGGACGTTGGCCTCTCACGCCGAAAACAGGGGTTCGATTCCCCTTGGGGTCACCAGAAATTCCGGGAAGTTAGAGCACAATCTAACTTCCCGTTTTTTTTACGTGTAACCTCTGCGTGTAAATCACTTTTCCTCTGGCTTCCGGGTTGATTTTGTCTCGGTTAGCAACTCCATCGTTTCTTCAAGATCGTTATTTATCTTTTGGATATATCTTTCTGTTGTTGTAGCGCGTCGCGACCTACGGACTTGTTTGTCGCGAGGTTTGGGTTTGTTAATGCAGGTCATTAAACCGGGTTTTGAGGTGGTTTTCAAGGGTGGTTTAATGACCTTTTCATGACCTGTTTTTTTAGTTGGTGATGATGAGTTCGGTGCGTGTTTTGGCGCGGCCGTTTTGGGTGGTGGTGACCGAGTATTTCAGGGTGGCCTCCTCAATGGTGAACCGCTTGAAGATTTGGCGGACCTCGGGGTGGTCGTTGATGGTCATGAGGAATCTGCCTTTGATCGTTGCCAGTTGGTTGGCCAGATCAAGAAAATCCTGCTCCACGAAGTTGTGCTTATAGCCGGGTATCTCATAATACGGCGGGTCGAGGAAGAAGAGGGTGTGCGGCCGGTCGTATCTCTTAATCAGCTCCTTGTAGTCCATGCATTCGATCGTTACCCGTGCCAGCCGTTCCCAGGCTGCTTCCAGGGTTGATTCCAACGCCAAAAAATTAAGCCTCGGGGCGTGGGTGGTGGCGGTGCCGAAGGTCTGGCCAACACTCTTGCCGCCGAAGGCCGTCTTTTGCAGGTAGAGATAGCGGGCAGCCCTCTGGATGTCGGTGAGGGTGTCCGGGTTTACCTCCCTCTCGCGCCTGAACTCATCGCGGGAGATCAGCGAGTATTTGAACTGGCGGTGCAGCTCTTCCGGGTGATGTTTGATTACCCGGTACAGGGTCACCAGATCGCGGTCGAGATCGTTAAGGACCTCGGCATGGGACGGCTCCTTGCGGAACAGGACATGCGCCCCGCCCGCGAAGACCTCCACGTAACAGCCGTGATCCGGAAATTTGCTGATAATCGTTTTTGCCAGTCTGTTTTTGCCTCCAAAATATGGAATAAAACTCCCCATACATTTTCCTTTGCGTGATTGCAGGTTATCTGCTAGACAAACGCCCGAGCCACAAAGCTTGGGACTATAGCGGGAGAACCTGCGGACCTCCTTCCGTGTTCGCGGCACGGCTTGAGTGGTTCGGGGGTGTTGTGACCACCCCCAGTCCCATTTCATCAGGCCAGGGTCGGCCAGGTTATACTGCTTGCCGGGTCGAAGGCCTCCAGCTCCGCCTCGGTGCGGGCCGGATTCTGTACCCAGGCGATGTTGACGGCGGCGGTTGCCTCCAGCGCCTCGATGTATTCGACTACCGCCTCCTGGGCGTTGAGGTAAGCGAGATCGCTCGGGCTTGCCGTACCTTTTAGCTCCTTGCGGAGCAGGCGGATGGATTTGGCCAGGGCCTTGCGCTTGGCGCGCGGGTCGCTGCTGGTCGCGGCATCCACGCGGGTGTTGGCCTCATCTTCGATGGCCAGGGAGACCTTGGCCATCAGCTCATCCAGGCTGTACGCCGGGCCCGGGGTGTTGCCCTCGGCGAGCCAGGCTTGATATCGCTGCCAATCCGCGTTGTATGGATTGGCGGGGATATGCGCCCCGGTTTCCGTATTAACGATAAATTCATCGCTATCACTTCGTTTGTACATGCTCTCTTTTCCCCAAAAAAGTTATGGCCTTGCAATGGCCACTATATGACAATGAACATGTCCTACTGTGTTAATGTTCTGGGAGTTACCGACCCTGCCAATACTTTCCGATATGGAGATGCCTCCCATGGTTAGATCCGCCGCATCGGACATACAATACGCTTTACCTACCGCCCCGGTTACAGGGGAATAGGTATAAAGCGTTGGTACAACGCGCATGGTCACGGGAAACACAACATTAACCCAAAACTTGGACGAGCCGGTTTCAAAGGAATAGTACAAAATACTCCCGACGTTTGTTACTGTTCCCGGGGCATTGGATTGAAGATAAGTTTTATAGTACTGTCTTTGACACTTAGCCAACTCCTCACCGTGTGACATCCGCCGCGCAGGCGTGCGCAAACTTCCCACCTCGACCTTGAGATCTTTAAACTTTGCGCTGCCGGAAAGTTTAATGACCGGCCAGGTCTTGGTGCCCACGTCGAGCTCAAAGGTCAGCGAGCCCACACTGCCGGTCAGACTGCCGATCTGGGTCAGCGTCCCGAGAGACGAGCTGCTGTCAGCCCCGCCCGCTGAAACGGTGAGGCTTCCGGCATCGGTGACCTCGGCGGACACGGTCACCGTCACCCCGTCCAGATCCGCGCGGTCCGCCAGGATCTGCAGCAAATCGGTCACCGTGTAGGTGCCGTCCCCGTTGTTGGTGATCTTGCCGTTGACCGTGTCGCTAAACCAGCCATCCAGCAGATATTTATACGCCGTGCCGATGGCGGTGCCGAAGGTGTAGACGTCCTGGTTGACCTGAAAAGCTGGGTTGAGCAGGAGATTGTCATGCACCGCCTCCGGCTCCGCCATGGCCCGCAGATCGGCAATTCCGGAGATCGCGGTTTCGGTGGCGTCAACCAGCGCCAGGGGGACGTAATCCCCGGAGGGTTGCACGGTGGCGGCATGGACCACGCCCGCATTATCGACATAGATCCAATTGAGCTTGATCTCCCCAGGCGCTCCCGCCGGGCTCACCGCTACACTGGAGGCAGTGATCGTGAAACGGTTTCCGGCCTCATCAACCACCCCAGCCGCATAGTTGGCGGTCAACCCGCCGCCATCGCTCACCGCCAAGCCGGTAATGACCTGATTGTTGCGCAGCATGGCTGCCACCACGAAATCGAGAATCGCCTTGGCATCGTCCTCTTCATCCTTCCAATCCGCCTGCCCCAATGCGGGCTTGCGGAGTCGTAACATAGTTGAATAGGTCGTCATCGCATCACCCGTTAATGGTCAGATACCAGGTCAGGGTCAGGCTATCGCCTTCACCCTTGTTTTTGACCGCAAAAACAGACCGGCATAACATGGTCCCGGCCGACGGCGAGTTAAAAATCCCGGCCTCGGTAATGGCTCCGGTCCCATCCCCGGCGGCCCAGTCGCAGACGTAAATCACCTTGTTGGCATCCGCGTCGGTGCCCTGGGTGACTGAGGTCAGGGCGTTGCGGTCAATCTCGGATTGTAGCGCGGTGTTCGAGGCGTCCACCAAAGTGGTGCCGGTACCCACCGCCATATAGCCCATGGCCGCCTGGGTCTTGCTGCTGAGCTGGTTGGCGATGTGGGCACGCCCGGTGGTCACCACCAGATTGGGCGCGACTTCATCAAGGATTATTTCGCCCTTAGCATTGCGCACCACAAAGTGAATACGTCCTGTTACTTTGACTCGGCCGTAAAGCAACCCGGAACTCACCGCCTTGAAGTTGGACCATGACGCACAGGCGATCCTTGCCAGCGCCAAACCATCAAGGACTTTTCCCCAAAGATCAAGGACTTTTCCCCAAAGTTTTCGTAAAATATTCATCGTAACTCCCCTTTATCGGTTAGTAAAAAATCTTGCCCGGCGGCGATATCGCGCCCGCAAAACGGGCATCTCCTCTCCACCGGCTTGGGCCGTCCGCCAACCGGCGCCAGGTTGGCGATCTCGATCCCTTCCCCGATCTTACGCACATAAAAACAGTGCATCCGGCAATGGCCGCAATAGACCTTGGGAGCCGCAGTGAGAACCATCCGGAGCTGATCGCCGGTCACGCATTGCATCAACATTTAGCGACCATACGGGCTGAGTCCATACCCGCTCCCCATGGCCGGATTTCCATAGCCATCGCTGAACAACAACTCCTCTCCGGCCGTAACCTCCTCGCTAAGACCAACCTTTAGCGCTACCAGCAACTCATCAAGCAGCCCTGCCTCATCGTCCCTCGGCCCGATCCACAGAGCCACGCCGCCATAACCGTGCTCGCCGTACCCTCCGCCGCCATATCCGATATCCCTCCAGATGATGAGCCGGTCCCAAGCCGTAACCCCGTCAAAGAGATCAAGCTGCAGCTCGCAGCTCAACGCATCCCCGGTGGTGATTCCATCGACCACATCCGTCCGGATAACCCACTCGGACGCCAGCGCTTCAGCCACGCTGACCGCGTCGCTCGTCGGGAGTTCAATCAGGATCTTCAACAGATCGACCGGTTGTACCCCGTCGGCCAGCTCAAGGTATTTGCCCAAGACCCCGATCAAGGAATCGATAGCACTCACCCCATTGTTGAGGGTCAGCGACTTGAGGAGGTAGAACCAGTTGATCGCCTTGATCCTGATCCTATTTATCCGGCGGCCCTTGCCCGAACCGAAAACCCGATCTGCGGAGAGAATCTCCATGGGAGTCTTGCGCATCTGGTTGAAGCCCGAGGAGGTCACCTGGAGGTGATCGCCGCGCTCCAGGTCGAACTGATCGAGATAGGCCAGAAACTCATAAATGGTCGAAGGGGTTGAAAGGGCAGCGAGATAAAAATCGGCTAAAGAGGCGGCCTGATCGCCATCTGCCACCAGATCGAACAACCAGCGGTCAGCGTTGGCATGTTCGCCGTGTTTTTGGATCGAGAGGTTATCGCGTACGCTCACCGAGCCGGTGTAGGCCTCCCGGCCGGTTTCGGCTGCGGTATGATCCCGGCCGTAAAAAAGCTCCACCACATTGACCAGGGCATCAACGCGGGTCCGCCGAGCCGTTAGGGAACGCAAGGCGAGATTATCCGGCAGGAGCAAGCGGTCGCCAGACCAGTCGGCCTGAATGTCGCGCACCCGCAGCTTGGCCAGCCCCGCCGACCACATAAAGCGGGCGCGGCTTTGCAGACAGATCTTTTTGATCGCCTCCCGCACGGTCAGGGAGCCGGGTAAAATCCCATCAAGAGCGTAGCCCAGGGAGTCGAACCGCGCCCCGGCCGCATTAAAGGATGCCGTGTCCACCAGTTCAGCGGGCAGGTCCGCCTTACCGGTCAGCAAGGTTTTGATCACCGTGTCCGGCCGGTTGCTTGGAAGAACGCCGCCCACCACCTCAGCGCTCACCTCATCGGAAAAGACCCTGGTGCGCGCCCGGTACTCCACCTCGAAATACATGTGGGGGATGAAGATCTTGACGTCGTCGGTGGTGCCGATGTAGCGCAGCTGCACATCCCGTCCGGTGTACCAGGCCCAAGTGACGCTGACGAAATCGGTCAAATCAAACTTGTCGATAATGGTCCTGGTGGGGGTCTGTTTGCTGAGGATCTCCAAAGGGCGATTGTCGGTGAGCAGCTTTTGAACGTCATCTTTGTCCTTGATCGGCAATCCCTTGATATCGTTTTGGGTGTATGAGACATCGCCGGACTGATTGATGTAAGCGGACACGGCTGTGGTCCGGGAATCGGTGAGGGAGACCTTGGCGTCGTATTTGATGAGGGGGTTGATAATTTTAATACTGATACTGCCATTGTTTACATACAGATACATGTATACTTTCACCCAGTAATTTTGATTACTGGCGATATATGGCCATGAGCCGCCATTGATGGTCAGCGTGCCGGAAAAATCCGGTGGCAGATCATTGAAGGTGACGGTTTGCCCCCACTCGGTTACGACTTTGATGTAGTAGATTTGAGCGGTTCCGGTATAGGTGGAGACAATGTTGAGATTGATCACCGAGGATGTGGCGGTATGGTACAGGTTGTTAAACCAGATCGTGGCCAGGAGTTCATCGGAAACACCGCCTCCGGAAGAGGAGAACCCATAGGGACCATAGCTGCCGTATTCCGAATTGCCAGCCCGTCCTTCTGAGGCTGCCAACGGATGATCATGGCTCGGGTTATTGGTCCCGATCCATGGATCGGCAAAGGGGTGGTCATGCTGGCCGCCGGTCTCGTGGTCGTGGGGATGGTCGATATCCACCTCTGCCTTGAGCACCAGATTGTCATCGGAACTCGGCCGGCTCAAGTTGCCGATCACGTTCGCCCCCTCCACCCACACCTCGACGTGATCGTTGAGATAGTAGTTGGTCTCCCAGTGGTGAACCACCAGACGAGCGCGGACGATCTGCCCCAGATTGACATTGGCGTTGACCTGGACCAAGGCCAACACCGGATAATTCCGGCTGATCATCGCCGAGGAGGTGTTGGCGTCCTCATCAAAGGCGTTATGGGGTTGAAAGGCGGTGTTGCCCGGGCCCACGTCGTCAAAGGTGACGTTTTCCAAAGAGGAGGACGGCGCGAACTGCACTGAATAGGGTTTCTGATTAAAGGTAATCCGGGCCGGGTTGCTCGCAGCGTTCACGCTATAGATAGAGGCGGGGGCGGGATATCCGGCCACCTTGACATTGGTGATCGATTGGAGCGGGCCCTGGCCGACGAGATAGGTATGGTCGAAGATCCTCTGGATAACCGGCGCACCATCGGAGTGGTCCGCCTTCTCGGTGGAGCGGTAGCCGCGAATGGAGGCGGTGAAGGCCGAAGCGGTGCGGGCGGAGTAATAGATGTGCTCTTCGTCGATCTGAATTTCACCTGCCGCTGGAAAGCCCAACTCGTTGAGGTTCTCGCGCACCGCAATGGTGATCGAGGAACTGATGATGGAGCCGTCCAGGGTGGCTTGGGGTGCGGTTTTGGCGCACACCGTTTTGACCTGGCCGGGCGCGCCGAGTATCATATCGATGGTCTTGCCGAGATGGGCCTCCAAGGCATAAGGCCACTCATCACGGGTGAGCACCATGCCAATGCGGGCGTCGTAGCGCATGCCGATGGACACCAAATCCAGCTTGAGGAGTCGGGAATTTTCGTCGAACTCGATTGGGTCCTGCACCACCAGCCGGTCAAGCAATGCCTTGTCCGCATCGGTCAGACCGTCGAACCATTGATAGAGGTCGACATCGACGTTTTCCGGGTCCTCACCCAGGAAGTGATCGGAGAAGGGTTTGTTCCCGCCGTTCCACAGGGTGATGGTCATTTGGCGGATGCCGCCGGTCACCTCGCTCTCCGGGTCTCCGGCCTCGGTGAGTTCGCCCCAATCTTCAACGAGCGGCTGATAGGTGATCCCGCCCAGGGTGATTTCCTGATCGGAGAGGAAGACATCCCCCGCCTCGAAATGAAAGACCAGGAGCTGGCGCGGTTTGCGGCTGGCGGAGCTCATGGCGGCGAGGAAGCCTGCGGTCAGGTCGGATCTCATCCCACCACCTCCAGGAGGAGTTCGCCGCCGTAGCGCTGGTAGCTGGTTTGTTTGAAGTCGAGCGGGTTGGTGCGCATGATGACCTGCATGCTCGCCTCGTCCTCGTCGTAGTAGGTGAACACGTGGAGCGAGCCCTCGCACACGGTGTCAAACCACGCGACAAGGGCGTCGTAATCGGCCTTGGGCAGGTTTTTGAAGGTAATGGGCCGGGTGCGGATATTGACCCCGAGGTCCTCGCGCTGCAGGGTGCCGCCCGCGGTGCGGTCCACCACCTGGAGGCGCTCGCGGGGGGCGGCGGTCGGGTATTGGATGCCGCGTGAAAACTGGAGCTCGGAGGCACCGAGTACAAACCTGGGGTGCGCCATCAGCTCCGGCTCTCCCGGCGCCGTTGCTCATCGATTACGTTGTTGACGTCTGACCTGCTCATCTTGGCGTTGAAATTGTAGTTGTTGATGGTGGTACCGCTTTGGTTGCCTTGACTGCTTTCATTATCAACCCGCTCAATGAACTCATCAGTGGTTTCATTGAAGGGGTCATACTTCTTCTCCTGCTCGCTTTCGCCGGTCCCGGCATCGGAACCGGCACGGGCGACACCCGAGGCCCGTTGCAGCTCCTGAAACTTGCTGATCAGAGAGTCAACGCCGTAGCTCACCGCCGAACCGTCAAAGGAGGCCGAAAGGTGCATGTTGTAGCCGTCGAGCTGCTCGGCCTTGATGCCGATCTCATCAAGACGCTCGGTGACCTGCACCTGCAGCTCGTTGAACTCATCCACCAGGGTGCGGCTCTGGGCCTGCAAACTATCCATGTATTGCCCGGCGGCTGCTTCGCCCTTGGACCAGGCTTCCGTGGAGAGCTTGCCCAACTGCTCGTAGAGCCACTCTTCGACCTGCAGGGTGTCGGCTCCCGCCTTCTCCCAATCCGAGGCCTTCTTGATCAGCTTGTTGGATTCCTGCTGGAAGTAGGCCTCCGCCCCGAACCCGGCCTCCTTGTACATCTCTTCGATCAGGGATTGCTGGGCGTTGGCGGCCTTCTTCTCATCTTCGATGAATTTCTTTTTCTGGTCCTCCAGCTTCTTTTGAGCCTCGGCCAAGGCTTCGGCGGCCGCTTTTTGCTCCCGCAGTCCCTTGTTGTAGGTCCCGATTGCATCACCGCCCGCTTTCCAGGTGGCGCTCATGGTGTCGGCAGTTTCCTGCAAATGCTTGATGCCCACGTTGGCAGCAAGATGGGCATTGTCACTTACATTTTTCAGACCATTGGAAAAGCTGTCCAACGCCTTGCGGCCTTTTGTAAAAAACCTGCCGACCAAAGGAATTTTTTCACCTAACCCAACGACTTTGGAACCTGTTTTTGCTAAAATTGATTCGAGTTTGAAGTAGTATTCAATCACCTTGTTGAACACGACACCGATACCGGTGAAGCCCATCTCCACGCCCATGACCACATAGAGCAAGAGATTGCCCGCGACCTGCATGCCATTTTGCGCGCTTGCCTTCCAGCGCTCCAACTTGTCGGCGGCGGTATCGGTCTGGTTTCCCATCTTGGCGAGCAGCTCATCGCCCGCCTTGAGGGTAGCGTTCAGGAATGCCTGCTTGCGCTCCATGTCGTTGAGCTGGGCCGAGGTCTTGCCGATGGACTCGGCGTAGTCTTTATTGGCCTTGTCGACGTCCAGGATAATCCCCAGGTTGTCGAGGATCATTTTGGACTGTCTCGCCGAGGCCAGGGTGATATCGTTAAACGCCTGGGTTATGGTCTGGCCGGTCTGCTTGGCGGTGCCGCGCGCGATCTTCATGAGGCCGACGATGGAGGTGGGGTCAAGCCCCATCATCATGGCGGTACCGGCGGATTTGATCAGCTCGGCATCGGCAACGGTCTCCCCGCTCATCCGTTTAAGATCGGCGATCATCTTATTGGCCGACACCCCATAGCTCGCGGCCAGATTGCTGAAGGCCACCTCCTCCTGCTTGGCCTTGGCCGAGGAGTTGATCAACTCCCAGGCTCCCCGCAGGGCCATGAGCACCCCCATGACCTCGACCCAGGCACCCTTGACCGAGGCCCACCCCGTCTTGATCCGACCGGTTATGCCTTGATTTTTCTGGTCGATATCATCCAGGGCGTTCTTGGTATTGCCCGCGAATTCGCGGATGCGCACACTGCCCTTGTCATCGACATAGATTTCAATCGCGACTTTGGCGTTGGCGTTGGGGGTCGACATGGTAGCGGGTTACCTCGTGGTGGATGGCCGTCACCAGACGGCG
>JAOUHH010000288.1 GCA_029865195.1 Desulfobulbaceae bacterium | reverse complement strand
TTCACCCCCAGGTCCTTGAGCACCGCGCCGTGCTTGGTGAACACATCCGCGTAAAAAACCGCCACGCAATGTCCAAACATGATCGGATCGGAGACCTTCATCATCGTCGCCTTGAGATGCAGCGACAGCAACACGTTATCCTTCCTGGCCGCTTCGATCTGCTCGGCATAGAAGGCCCGCAAGGAACGGACATTCATCACCGAGGCGTCGACGACCTCGCCCGCCAGCAGAGGGGTCTTGGCCTTGAGCACCTGGCTTACGCCGTCATCACCGACAAACTCGATCCGCACCTCGCACGCCTCTTTGACGGTAACCGACTTCTCGCTGCCGTAAAAATCGCCGCCGCTCATGTGCGCCACCCGCGACTTGGAGTCGGCGGGAAACGGCTTCATCAGCCGGTGCGGATTCTTCTGGCCGAATCGCTTCACCGAGGCCGCCGCCCGCCGGTCGGAGTTGCCTTCCCGCAGAACCGGGTTCACGGCGCTGCCCAGCACCTTGGCGTAACGGGCATGCACGGCCTTCTCCGCCTCGGTTTTGGGCTCATCGGGATAATCGGGGATATTGTAGCCCTGCCCCTGCAACTCCTTGATCGCCCCCTTCAACTGCGGGATCGAGGCGCTGATATTGGGCAGCTTGATGATATTGGTCTCGGGAAACTGGGTCAGCTCGCCAAGCTTGCTCAGGTAATCCGGGATCTTCTGCTCTTCGCTGAGGTTGTCGGGAAAGTTGGCGATGATCCGCCCGGCCAGGGAGATGTCCCACGCCTCCACATCGATGCCGGAACCCTTGGTATACGACTGCAGGATCGGCAGCAGGGAATAGGTCGCCAGGGCGGGTGCTTCGTCAACTTGGGTGTAGATAATCTTCGCGGTCATGATGTTTCCTTCGGGTTTGTGCGTGTCGCAACAGAGATTTCAGGAAGAACAATTCGTCTTCGGATTGGTCAACAATGCTTGGAACAGCAAAGCCACATCTTTATTCGATATCCGGGGCATCGTCAAGGAGGAGCTAGCCGCGAATCAGCTTGAGCAGCTCGGCGGTCTTGGCCTCCATCAGGGCGCGATCGCCCCTTGTTTCGACGTTGAGCCTGAGCACCGGCTCGGTGTTGGACTTACGGATATTGAAGCGGAAGTCGGCGGCGGTGAAGCTCAGGCCGTCGGTGTACTCCTTGTCGCCGGGAACACCGGCATAGAAGGCCTCGATCTTCTCGATCACCGCGTCCGGGTCGGCGACCCGGCTGTTGATCTCGCCGCTCACCGGATAGGCGGCCTGCATGTCCCTAACCAGCGCCGAAAGCGTGTTGGTGGAAGTGGATAAAATCTCGGCCACCAGCAGCCAGGGGATCATCCCGGAGTCGCAGTAGGCGAAATCGCGGAAGTAATGATGGGCGCTCATCTCGCCGCCGTACACCGCATCCTCCTTGCGCATCCGCTCCTTGATGAAGGCGTGGCCGGTCTTGCTCATCACCGGTATGCCGCCGGCCTTTTCCACCAGCTCGACGGTGTTCCAGACCAGGCGCGGGTCGTGGATGATCTTGGCGCCGCGGTGCTTCGCCAGCATCGCCTGGGCGAGCAGCCCCACCATGTAGTAGCCCTCGATAAAGGCGCCAGACTCATCAAAGAGAAAGCAGCGGTCGAAATCGCCGTCCCAGGCAATGCCCATGGCCGCGCCGCTCTCCCGCACCGCCTGCGCGGTGACCTCGCGGTTCTCCGGCAAAAGCGGATTGGGCACCCCGTTGGGGAAGGAGCCGTCCGGCTGGTGCTGCACCTTGACGAAGGTGAAGGGCAGGTGCTTTTCGAGCAGATCGATCACCGGCCCGGCGCAGCCGTTGCCGCTGTTCACCACCAGCTTCAGGGGTTTGAGTTGTTGCCGATCGACATAGCCCAGCAGGTGGTCGATAAAGGCGGGCCGGTTGTCATAGGGGGTGACGGAACCGGGGGTATCGGACAAAACCGTTTCGTTGCCGGCGGCAAACTCGGCAATCTCGAAAAGGCCGGTGTCGCCGGAGATGGGCCGCGCCCCGCCCCGGACGAACTTCATCCCGTTGTACTCGGCCGGGTTGTGGCTGGCGGTGACGATGATGCCGCCGTCCACCTCCAGATGAAAGGCGGCGAAATAGATCTCCTCGGTGCCGCACTGGCCGAGATCCAGCACCGCCACCCCGGCGTCGGTAAAGCCCTTGGCCAGGGCACGGGCCAAGGCAGGCCCGGACAGCCTGATATCATGGCCGATGGCGATCTTTTGCGGCTTCAAAAACGCGGCGCAGGCCTGGCCGATGCGGTAGGCGAGCGCCTCATCCAACTCGTCCGGCACCTTGCCGCGCAGGTCATAGGCCTTGAAACAGGAGGGAATGGGCATGGAGTGTTCCTTTGAAATATTGATACGATGGAGTAGAGTGGGCACTTCTTGAATAAAAGATTAACCCGTTCATTTTCTTTACTTGCCCAAAGAAAACGAACCAAAAGAAAGGGCACCCTGTCTCTTGTCCGCCTCCGGCGGATTCCCTGCGCGCCTCCAAAGCTGCCGGGATCAAAAAAACTCGCCCGCCTTTGGCGTGCTCAAACAGTTTTTGATCCTTTTTCGGCAGCTTCTCCGGTGCTCGGCGGCGAGCCAATGGGAAACTTCTTTTAACAACCCCAAAACCCACTTATATCGACGAGAAACAAATGTCCGACAACATCCTCTCCGCCGAACTGACCGCCAAGATCGCCGACCTCTATCGGCGAATGGAAGCGGCCTACGACCGGGTGGCCGCAGAGCTCGCCTTTTCCTGCCAGGGCTGCCCGGACAACTGCTGCGACAGCTACTTTCAGCACCACACCTACATCGAGTGGGCCTACCTCTGGGACGGAGTGACGGCCTTGCCGGAGGGGCGGCGCACTGAATTGCTCAACCGTGCCAAGACCTATGTGGAAGGGTGCGAAAAGGCCCTTGCCAAGGGGGAGCGGCCCCAGGTGATCTGCCCGCTCATCGACGACAACCTCTGCACACTGTACCGCCACCGGCTGATGATCTGCCGGATGCACGGGGTGCCGTCGGCCATGACCCGGCCGGATGGCCAG
>JAOUHH010000144.1 GCA_029865195.1 Desulfobulbaceae bacterium | reverse complement strand
CGTGGAGGCAGCTGCCATCGTCACCGTGATCATGTCGGTATTGGCTGTGGTCAGCGTCACCAGCGTCGCCGCATCCGTTTCCGTCGCGGCTGTCGTTATTACACCGGTTGCGCTGTCTGCCTGGACCAGGATGATGTCGGCCACAGATGTGCTGCCGGTCAACCCTACCGCCAGGCTGCTATCGACCACCGTGGTGATGCCAGCCGAACCAAGGGCCGTCTTCACGTCGGCCGCCGCACCGGTCAGCTCTGTGATCGCTGTCGCACCCACCGCAACGCCGGTCGCCGCATCGATCGTGTTCAGATTGGCCGCAGTCGTGGAGGCAGCTGCCATCGTCACCGTGATCATGTCGGTATTGGCTGTGGTCAGCGTCACCAGCGTCGCCGCATCCGTTTCCGTCGCGGCTGCCGTGACGACGCCCGTCGAAAGTGCATCAAGAGCATTGGCCTGCGCCACACTTATTGCCCCACCTGTAACCGTAACGGCATGGCTGCCGGTCACATAAGCCGTAGCGTTGGCCGTCTGGGTGGTGCCAGAGCTAAAGTAGTTGGCCACGACACCCGTGATACCGGCATAGGTTAGCGTGCCGGTGGTATTCGCCGTATCGACCGTTGCCAACTGCGCCAAGGTGGCGGTATCGGTGATGGTCACGTTCGTTCCGGCCGCTACTAAGGCCGTACCACCCGCCGTCATCACACCGGAGGTGTCGGCGTAGCTTGCGGCAATATCGGACAGACTGTAGGTTGCAGTCCCTGTGAATCCGGTCAGGTCTATGCCGGCAAGTTGGGCAATTGATACCGCTTCCGTTACGCTGAGCGTGCCAGCGCCGGTGATTACAAGCCCATTAACTGCGGTGAGATTGGCTGAAGTTGCCGCAACAGTCTGCCCAGCGACAACATTGACCGTCTTTGTAGTAATGTCGGCAACAGTAGTTGTTGCGGTTACTCCGCCACGAGTAAAAGTAGCCGTTCCGCCGGAGACGGCGAACGTAATATTGCCGGTTGCCGTTCCGCCAAATTCAACAACCCCAGCAGTTTCAGTCACCGTAAACGTCGCCACCACCACCGGATCAGCCGCCGGGGGCGGAGTGACCGTGGTCCCGTCCAGATCAATCGCCACATCGGTGGTGCCGTCACCATCCACATCGCCCAGGTCGACAGCATTCACCAGATCGTCAAAGGCATCTCCGGTATAATCGGCGATGATCGTGGTCAGGTCGGTGGTGCCGGCTTCAATAGCGGCAAGCAGGGCCTCGGCGGCATCGCCTTGGGCCACCGTGGCCACCTGCATGAACTGGGCGAGCATCTCCGTCGCCTCTCCCCCGCCGGCAAGGATCGCGGCAATGGTGCCGTTGTTGTCCGCCACCATTTGGGAGATGTCTGCGCTCAAAACCGCCATGCTCGCGGCCAGGGTGGTGTTTTCTCCGGCCGAGGCGTTGTGCACCGCTTCCAGCATGGTGGCATCGGCCAGATCAAGCGTGGCGGTGGCTGCGGTGATTTGGGCGGTCATGGCCGTGACCACCTGGGCAAAAGCGGTCTGCATGGAAAGTCCGGCTTCGGCGCCGGTCATGGCGGTGGCCACCATGGTGAAAAGATTATTGACCTGCACCGCCGCAGCCAGTACTGCCTGAGCCTGGGAGGCGTTGGCGCCGGAGAGCTCGGCGATAGGGTCGAAGGAGGAGAGGTCGGTGTCCGCGGACAGGCCGAGGGCGATCTGCACCTGGGTCATGGCTGCGGCGCTATCCATTCCCTGCTCCACCATGGACTGCACCAGGGTGGTGAGCGGGTTGACCACGGTGGAACCGGCCGGAGCGGTGAAACTGCCGGAGAAGGGCAGATTGGTGGCGATGTCGGTACCGCCGCTCGCAACAATGCGGCCAAAAGCACCGGCAGGCAGGGTGAAATTTCCTGCGGCGTCGGTGGTAACACTGGTCTCACCAGGGTTATGAATACCATCGCCGTTCAGATCGACAAACACGGTGGCGCCGGAAAGGTAGCCATCCTGCGCCCTGCCGCTCAGCGGAGTGTCAAACATGGCCTTGGCCGTGGCCACACTGGCGGCGGAGGCGGTGACAGCGGCCAGGGCCTGCTGTAGGGTGCCGAGGTCGGTGGCGGTACCCGCCTTGTCAACCGAGTAATATTGTGAGACTTCAATCCGGTTGTCAAAAAGGGTCGAGGCCTCGCCCCAAGTTCCATCGGTATGTGCGACGCTGTCGAGCGCGGTTATGGCCCAATCGACCATCTGCCCCACGCTTTGTCCGGCTGCCATCTGGCTGACCATATAGTTTATCGCGTCGGCCTTGTCGGCGGCACTTGCCGAACTACCCGCCAGATTGCCTACAATTTTTGTGGCGATGCTGGTGTTGTAGTTGGTGGCAGCAGCTCCCCAGTTGACGTTTTCGGGAGCGACGGATGAAAGCGCCTGGGTGAGCTCTGCAATAATGGCAGCTTGGGTGGCCCCGGCGGCCATTCTGTCGACAATGTAACCGGTGGCCCAGGCCTTATCAGCGGTGGAAGCATGGCTGCCTACTAAGTCGGTGACAAAAGCCTCAGCAAATTGGGCGGAGGTGAGGCTGGCGGAATAACTGTTGCCGAAAAAGATAGCGGTTCCGGAAAGAGACTGGGCCAAGGCTGCCACTGTAGTGCCGGCCGCCACGCTGCTCTCAAACGCAGCCAGATAAGTTGCTCCCGGTGCCGCCCCGAACATTGCTTGGGTCATCTGCAAGATTCTGGTTTGTTGCTCTGTAGTGATTGCCATGTAATTTCCTCCTTGGAAATTGAGGTTAAAAGTCGCAGAGCTGTAACGGTGCGACTGTATCTAGCCGTATAGCGACTAGTTCCTTCGTGAATTTTCTTGTTCCCGATTCGTTCAGACAACAGGCGGCACTTTCCGTTGGCGGTAGAGCCTGCTTCTCTAAAAGCCGCCGTTTTTTTCAAGTTCCGGGCTGCTCTGATTTTTTTGCAAAACTGTCTCCGGGGGGTAAGGTAGACCGCCGACCACGAGCAACATGCCTTTAGCAATGAGAAAAAAAAGTCCGCTGGGTATGGCAATGGCGAGATAGTTACTTTTTTGTGGGGGCTGGAACGAGAAACAGGAACAATACCGGGGGAGGGGGCGCTGAAGGGGCAGCACCGTGAAACGCCACAGAGAAGGCCGGCCGGAGATGCGCGCCAAAAATATTGACAAACAAATTATGATATTATATGCAGCGTAGCAAGTAGGCACTATTCACATGGTGTTTGCGGTAGCTTACAGGTTGGGGTGTTCTTGCCGGATCATGCCCAGCCTGTAAGCGCTTTTTTTGGGATCATGACTAGAACAGAGGATTTTTCCGGATGATTTTGAGGATCACCCGATACATATTCTGGTCATGGTAATTGAATCTAAACTCACACTCTTTGAGGTGCAAGAAAAAGGTGGCTTGGCTAACCCCTCGGAATCGTGTGAGACGCGATTTTGTAAAGCCCCAGAAGCCCTCGATACCGTTGATATGGGTTTTGCCCCTGGCGAATTCGTTCCGGCCATGATTCACACGGAGATGCTTGCCATAGCCGACATCGACAAGGCCATTGTAACCACGCCAGCCGTCAGGTTAAATGATGCTTTCTGGTTCGACCTTGCCACGAATAATGGCTTGCAGTGTGGCCTTGGAGCAAGTGCACTATTTCGGTGTAGACCTTGCCGTCACGCTTGAAGACACCAAAGACAATCGTTTTGCCGTAGGCACCGCGACCGCGTTTTCCCTTAACGCGTCGAGGGCCAAAGAAAGATTCATCAACTTCAAGCTTCCCGGCTAGTGGAGATTGTTGCTCGCAGAACGTAGCCAATTGTTCACGAATGGCGCGAAGAAAACGATTAACGGTATTGTGATTGAGGCCGGTCAATTCGGCGATCTGGGTGGCTTCCAGATTGAGTGAAAAAAGCCTTACAAGTTGCCGAAATTTAGGCTCTGAAATTTTTGAACGTTTTGTGTGCCTGTTTTTCATTGTCATAACTAGATGTTAGCACACTTTGCAAGGTGCTGTTCTAGTCATGACCCTTATTTTATGTGCATCATCCTCAGCAGCAATCAAACTAATCTCGACCACCTGCCGCATCTCCGTATAGTTACGAAAAGCTGTTCAGTCGACAAACCCGATGCCATGGGTGGGGAATCAAGCCAACGGGGCCACTATTTCCCAATAATTGATTGCATCATCATGCTAGCACTCTTGGCATGACGATGCAATACTTGAAAAATACGAATACGGCTTTAAATGTTTCAAATTGAGGTCAATCGATGGAGTTTGTTAAACACATTAGTCCTGAAAGCTATGGGGTCTGGGCTTCCAAGTTGACAAGTTAGCGCGCGTAGGTTGTCTTCCCCTCATGGTACGTAAACCACGCTCCATTTTCCTGTGTCTTTTATACAGCGAGCGGGATTTTCGATGGCAAGCTTAAAGGTTGTTGGGTAGCTTTTGTTTGCAATCAAGGCATTGCCAGGTTCTGATTCGTCAGGATTGAAATTACGCCCCGGTAAGTTCAACCCGTCTTGAATATGATGCCGATGCCTGCCCAATGTTTCTGACCCCGGAGATGCCTCATGTCTTTTCAGCTTGAAACCACCTTTGCCCCTGCCGGAGACCAGCCCGCGGCCATCGACCTCCTGTGCCGGGGACTTACGGAGGGGTTGGCGCATCAGGTTCTCCTCGGGGTCACCGGTTCGGGCAAGACCTTCACCATGGCGCAGGTTATCGCCAAAACAGGGCGTCCGGCCCTGGTCATGGCCCCCAACAAGACCCTGGCGGCCCAGCTCTATTCAGAATTCAAGGAGCTGTTTCCCCATAACGCCGTAGAGTATTTCGTCAGCTATTACGACTACTACCAGCCCGAGGCGTATATCCCCTCGTCGGACACCTATATCGAAAAGGACTCCGCCATCAACGAGGCCATCGATAAGATGCGCCACTCCGCGACCCGCGCCCTGCTCACCCGGCGAGACGTGATCATCGTTGCCTCGGTTTCCTGTATCTACGGCCTGGGCTCTCCGGAGGAATACCAGAACATGCATCTTTTTCTCAAGGAAGGGGAGGAGTATCCCCTTGAGGAGATGCGGCGCAGGCTGGTGCATATGCTCTACGAGCGCAACGATCTTTCCTTTCATCGCGGGACCTTCCGGGTTCGGGGCGATGTGCTGGAGATCTTCCCCGCCTATGAAGAGGATCGTGCCGTTCGGGTGGAATTCTTCGGCGAGACCATCGAGGCGATCAGTATCATCGATCCCCTGCGCGGCAAGGTGCTGGAGCGGTTCTCCGAGATGACCGTTTTTCCGGGCAGCCATTTTGTTACCTCGAAAGATCGGCTGCAGCGCGCCACCGCCACCATCAAGGAGGAGCTGCAGGAGCGGCTTGCTTTTTTTCATGCCCATAACCGGCTGGTTGAGGCACAGCGCCTTGAGCAGCGGACCATGTTTGACCTGGAAATGCTTCAGGAGCTGGGCTATTGTCACGGGATTGAGAATTACAGCCGCCATTTTACCGGCCTGGCGCCGGGGGAGCCGCCGCCCACCCTGCTGGACTATTTTCCTCCGGATTTTGTCCTTTTTGCCGACGAATCCCATGTGACCATCCCCCAGGTCCGGGGCATGTACCGGGGGGATCGCTCCCGCAAGGAAACCCTTACCGAGTTCGGCTTTCGTCTGCCCTCCGCCCTTGACAACCGGCCTCTGATGTTTGATGAATTCGCGGCCCGGATACCCCAGGCGGTCTATGTTTCCGCGACCCCCGGTGATTTTGAGCTGGAAATGGCGGCGGGAAGGGTGGTGGAGCAATTGATCCGACCCACCGGGCTTTTGGATCCGCTGATTCTGGTGCGGCCGGCAACCAATCAGGTGGATGATCTGCTGGAAGAAGTTCGGGTGCGCGAGGAACGCGGGGAGAGGGTGCTGGTCACCACCCTGACCAAGCGGATGGCCGAGGATCTTACCGAATATTACGAGAAACTCGGGGTGCGGGTGCGCTATCTTCATTCCGACATCAAAACCATGGAGCGCATGGAATTGATTCGCGATCTGCGCCTGGGTGAGTATCAGGTGCTGGTGGGGATCAACCTGCTCCGCGAAGGGCTGGATATCCCCGAGGTCTCTTTGGTGGCTATTCTCGACGCCGACAAGGAGGGATTTTTGCGCAGCGCCCGCTCGCTGATTCAGACCTGCGGCCGGGCCGCCCGGAATGTGCAAGGCTTGGTGATTCTTTACGGGGACAGGATCACCGATTCCATGCGTCAGACCATGGAGGAGACGGAGCGGCGGCGGGTTATTCAGGCGGCTTACAATGCCGCCAACTTTATAACCCCGGAGAGTGTTCAGTCGCGGATCAAGGATCTCATGGAGACGGTGTATGAAAAGGATTATGTTACCGTAGCGGTGGAAACCGGCGAAGTTGGACAGTCGTATGCAACCCTGGCGGAATTGCGGCGGGAGATGAAGGCGCTGGAAAAGGAGATGCTTGCCGCGGCCAAGGAACTTGCCTTTGAAGATGCGGCCGCCTTGCGTGATCAGCTCAAGAAATTAAAGGAAATGGAACTTGCATGGCTTTGAAAAACGGTTTCGGCTATAGACTCTTGCTGGTTGTTGTCCCGTGGCTCTACGCTGGTCTGAGCCGGTTGCTTTTTGCCACCTGCCGGGTTCGGGAGCATGGGCGTGAAAATCTGGATCGGTGCCAGATGCAGGACAAGCCCTTTGTCGCGCTTTTTTGGCATTACAGTGTATTTGCCGCCGTTGCCTTGGTCTCTGGGCGGGGCCGGGGTTGGGCCGCCATGGTCAGTGCCAGCAAGGATGCCGAATTTGTCGCCCGGATTCTTGCCCGCCAGGGGGTTGTAGCAGTGCGTGGCTCCCGGAACCGGGGCGGACTCGCGGCGCTTAAGGGATTAATTGGTTTGATGGACAACGGCAACAATGCGGCCATCGTTGGCGATGGCTCCCAGGGACCACCTCGGGTGATGCAGGCCGGAGCCCTTCTGCTGGCAAGCCGAAGCGGGGCGCCCATCCTGCCCTTGGCGGTGGCTGCGGACCGCTATTGGGCCTTTGGCAGTTGGGACCGCACTCTGCTGCCAAAGCCGTTTGCCCGGTTGCATCTCTGGTATGGCGAACCCATGACCGTGCCGGAAAAAGCCGGTTCGGAAGAACTTGAGCGGTGTCGCCTGGAGATGGAAGGTCGGCTCAACAACCTCTATGCGCAAGCGTGGGGAGAGTTTGGCAAG
>JAOUHH010000063.1 GCA_029865195.1 Desulfobulbaceae bacterium | reverse complement strand
CAACCCGTCACCATTTTCAAGGACAGTCAAGAAATGCCCGGCAAACTAAACGACATCAGCAAGAGTGGTTGCCGGATCGTCATCGACGCGCCGGCAAAGGATTCCACCTTTGCCGGGCTTGCCGCCGAAAGCGAGATATTCTGCTCCCTGCAACTGCCTGGCAACAAAGAAAATCTTTACGCCAAAGGCTTGATTCGACAGGTGGAACAACTTAAAAACAAAATCCGGCTGGGGGTGCAGTTCGTGGACCTGGAAGAAAACGTCCACAGCGCCATCGAAAAGCATGTTGCCACCACCCTGGAATACCTGGAGGGGGCATAGCCGAAGCTATCCCAAGCCACTGATGACGCTGACCATCAAAGAACCGGCATTGCCGTACCTGCCTATTTTTGTCGCCCGGCAACCGATTTTCACCGTCGATGATACGATCTGGGGATACGAACTGCTCTTCCGGCACAGCGACAGCATAAGCTACGCCCAGATAGCGGATCAGGTTGTCGCCACCGCCAAGGTCATTGCCGACGGATTTTCCATCGCCACCACCGGCGTTGACCAAGATAAAAAATTTCTGATCAATTTCCCGCCCGCACTCCTGTTGCAACAGACCGCGCTCTCGCTACCCAGCGACATCTGCATCGTGGAAATCCTCGAAACGGTACAGCCTACACCCGAGATTATCTCAGCCTGCCTTAAAATGAAGGCGGACGGCTATCTACTTGCCCTGGATGATTTCATTGGCGACCCGGGCTTTGAACCATTTCTTGAAATCGCCGACATCGTCAAGGTAGACGTTCTCGGCCTCAGCCCCCCCGAAATCATCAAAATCGCCCAGCAACTACATCGATACCAATGCCAGCTCCTGGCAGAAAAAATTGAAGACCGGCAGACCTACCAACTGACACGAAGCCTCGGCTTCTCCTTCTTTCAGGGATACTTCTTCAGCAAGCCGGAGATGATCAAGGGTCGGAAGATTTCCACCGAGAATATCGGCAAGATGCAACTGATGCAGGAACTTGCCGATGAAGATTTCGAGGTGAAGAAACTTGCCGGCATCATCGCCAACGACATCTCTCTCAGCTATCGGCTCCTGAAGCATATCAATTCTTCATTCTATGCCCTGCGGCAAAAGATCCAATCCATCACCCAGGCAATTACCCTTCTCGGCAGCGAATCCCTGCGGCAGTGGCTGGCGGTGGTCCTGCTCTCCGACCTCGATCAGCGGCAACGGGCGCAGGAACAGGTTTTCACCGCTGTAAGCCGTGGCCGTTTTCTCGAAACGACCGTCAAAGGCCTCCCTGTCCCGCCCTATCCAAAAGAAACCATGTTTCTGCTGGGGCTTTTTTCAAATCTCGATGCCCTGCTTGGCCTCAGCATGCAAGAGATCATGGCTGAGATGCCTCTGCCGCTGGATATAAAAAAAGCCCTGTGCGGCGAGAAGAACACGGCCCAGGCATGGCTAACCCTGGCGGTTGATATCGACAATGGCGATTGGCCAATGATGGAGCAATTTCTCGCCAGCCATGGCCTCGACCCGAAAAAAATATCCATCATCCATGCACAGGCAAAGATATGGGCCGCGCGGATTCTGGCTCGCAACCATCAACCATAAGGAGACAGCATGCACACCAAAACCATCACCTTAGTAGTGGTCGTACTCCTGGCGTTACTCGCCGCCGCTTGTACCAACGAACCAGAAACGCCACCGTCAGCGTCCCCAACGGATTCACCGGTGGCTGCATCCCCAAGCCTTGCCGACGACGAGTCTCAAACCGTACCCCCGACAAACAACACCGCCCACGACAACACCCCGGCGCCCTGCACCGCAATCTTGAACACGCACTGCGTGGTCTGTCATCATGCCACGAGAATCTGCCAGAAACTGGGGAAAAAGAACAGGAAGGGTTGGGAACGAACGATAAGCAACATGATCAGCCATGGGGCGCAACTAACCCCGGCGGAAAAGAAAACGCTGATCGATTGCCTTGATCGGCAGACACCGGAGGTTCAGGAATACTGCCGCTAAACGCCGCCGCCCAAAAAGCCATGCCTATGGGCTTTGCGACGCGGTTCCCCGTAAGTATCAGGCCTCCCGCCGCACCGTGGACCAGGCAACGGTGCGGTTGCGACCCTCTTTTTTGGCTCGGTACAAGGCCTGATCCGCCCTGGTGATCAAGTCCTTCTTCTCTGCCCCATCCGCCGGGTAACTTGCCAGGCCAACGGAAAGGGTGACGGCAACCGTCACCCTTTCACAGGATAACGGCAACGCCCCCACCGTCTGCCGAATCCGCTCTGCCAGACGGTGGCCGCCCTTCTCATCGCAATCCTCCAGGAGAATGGCAAACTCCTCGCCGCCATAGCGGGCGGCGAGATCCACCTGCCGGACCGACTCGGCCAACACCCCGGCAACCTGCTTCAGCACCAGATCGCCAAAGGGATGCCCGAAGGTATCGTTAACCCTTTTGAAATGATCGATGTCACAGAGCAGCAGACAGAGCGGGCGACGCTGCCGCTCCGCGCGCTGGAGCATGACGTCGAAGCCGTGTTGGAAGGTCCGGTGATTGGCAAGGCCGGTGAGACCGTCGGTGGTGGCGAGAAGATTTATCTTTTCATGGGCGCGGGCCAGATCGATCTTGACCGCCACTTGGGTGGCGACCAGCTCCAGAATCTGCCGCCCCTGCTGGCTGAACACCCCGGCGGGTCGGGCCGCCACCACCAATGCGCCGATGGATTCGCCGTCTTCCTTCCGCAGCGGCACGATGAGCAGCGATTGAAAATCAGCCACCCGCTTGCCGTTGCTGAAGATAGGGGCGGCGGTACGATTGACGCCGTTGGTGGGGATAACCCGGTTCTTGGCCATCGCCTGCCCGACCAATCCGTCATCCTTGCAGAAAACCTGATCCTCAAGCCCCTCTGCGCCAAGCCCTTCGGCCCTGGCAATGCGATGACACTCACCCTCCCGCAAGGAGATGGCTACGAACTCGGCCGCCAGCACCCCCCGGACCATGCTGATGGTGGCCGCGAAGGCAGAGGCGAGATCGAGCACCCCGTTCAACTCGCGCAACCCCACCACCACCTGGGCGATGACGGCCCGCTCACGATCCATCTCACACAACCGCCGCCCCATGGTCACATCCAGACCGAGCTTGCCGGCAGCCACCCGCAAAAATTGCAATTCCCCTGGCTGCCAGGCATCCTTTTCGGCACGATCCACGCAAAGCACCCCGTAACGCTCGCTGTCCGCCGGGAAGGCATCGTCGGTGACCACCACGGCAAACACCGCCCCGACCTCCTGACGGCCGGCATAGTACGGCAAACCGCCGAAGTCAGACAGCCCGGCCAGGGCCACTTCCTTGCCGCTGCGCTGGAGGATGCCGAAGATACCGGCCCCGCGCGGGAAAGGGCCTGGTGCTATCTCGCGCCGCTCCCCGGCCATCGCCCGCAGCTTGTAGCCGGTGCCGGCGGCGTCGGGCCAGAACAGCACCGCGCTCCGCAGGGACAAGGCGCTACGGATAATCTCAAGCTGCAGCTCAAATGACCGGACAACGGTTTCAACCGTGGAGATGTTGTCGCCAAGCGCCTCGTCGCCAACGGCTACGATCTCGGCAACCGCCAGCGGCGGCTCATCAAATCCGAGATCCCTGGCATATTCGCAGGCCCGCGCCTCCCGCCGTTCGGCAACCACCTGTTCCAGGCGGCGCCGACAATAGGCCCGGCTGTCGGCGAAAAGAAGAAAACCGAGGCTGGCGCCGAGATAAGCCCCGCCGTTGAGCAGAAAATCACCCAGCCCCTGTGCACCGAAACGCCAGAGTCCGCCCTCGATGGCAAGCACCAGCAACAGCGGCCAGATCGCAATCCGCAACGGGAAAATGATACAAAAGGTGCCCAGCAGCAACACCGGCAGGATGATCGCCTGCGGGGCATAGGGCAAGGCGACCCGGAACAACAGAGCGGCGGCAACCATCCAGAGTAAAGGCGCGGCAAGCTTGGCGACAACGGAATCGGGAACCTGCCCCCGCACCAGCCCGAACCCGGCTTGAATCGCGGCGATCATCAGCAAAACGGCAAGGATCACCACGGACCAGTGCATATCGGCCAGCGATTCGCAAGCGCCGGCGCCCACCGCCAAAGCGCCGGCCGACGCCAGCGCAATGCCGCCCACCCCCTGCAACAGGCCAGGCGCGGCAAGATCATCCAAGGATGTTTTTTTTACCGGCAAAACAACTCGCCCCATGCGTGAAAATTCCGGCTGCGCAGGCTGCGCGACCGGGACGGACAACGACAGAAACTCCCCCCGAGTCCCTTGTCGCACTTGTTCATTTGCAAAAAAAGCCTCTGGCACCCGACCTCAGACGGTGGGTAAATAACGGAGGGTCAAACAACGCCATTTTCCGTCCGCGTAGCGGGCAACCGTCTGCAAACCGTAAAGCGACAACGCCTCTTCCATTTCCTCGCCCTGCCGCCCCTGCAGGCCAGAAACAATCAACCACCCACCGCTCTCCAACCGGTTAACGATCCCCTCGGCCAGCCGCAGCAACACCGAGGCGGTGACGTTGGCGATGACCATTCCGTATCGCTCGGTCAGTTCCGCGAGCGGCGTCGAGGCTAGACTCACCTGACCCCTGAGGCCGTTGGCGAGAATATTCCGCCAGGCCACGGCCAACGCCTCTTCACAGATATCGATGCCCAGCACGTGCGCACCGCCCAGTCGGGCGGCAACCAGGGCCAGGATTCCCGAACCGGTGCCGACATCGAGAGCGCGCGCGGGAAACCCTTCTTCCCGGCCGGCAACCTCTTCCATGGCCTGCACAGCCAGCTTGGTGCTGGCATGCGCGCCGGTGCCGAAGACATGGGCCGCGTCCAGGCGGATGGTGGAGGCGTCAACCGCCGCGTTCCCACCTGTTACCATGAATCGCTCGGAAAGCCGGAATCCCTCCTCTCCGGCCGGCAACTCACTTGCCCCGCGCCGCACGTCAATGACCTCGGCCTTGGAGTCAAACTGATCCACCACCGCGCCGACTGTCCGCAACAGGGGGTCCGGATCGGCATTCGCCACCCCGCACGCGGTGAGCAGCCAGCCACCGGCATACCGGCAACAACGAACCTCCTCAACCCGGCTCAACTCGATCAGCCCTTGATGCAACCGCTCAACCGCTTCATCCCCATCGACCCGGACAATAATGGCAACCGGGCCGGTGCCGTCGGCGCTTTCAGACAACCGCATGCTGACTCCTCCCCTCAATCTGCCATAATTCCCTTAATTTTTCGCTCATCGTACAGCGGCGACGCATGGCAAAAAACATGCTTCCGAAAGAATCCAGTCAAGGCCTGCCGCCGCGCCGCCATATTGACCTGCGCCGGGACCAGATCACTGATCTCGACGCGGGCGATCGCCATCTTGTATTCCACATGGGAGGCAAACCGATTATCCAGATACCAGGCATAGGTGAGACCAAAGAGGAGTCCCGGCGGGGTAAATTCCTCGCGGCCGTTAATCAACCGCAGAAAGAGATCCGGGGTCTCCGCGGACTGCCGCATCCTGGCGAGCAGAAGATAACGCCTGATATCGTCCAGTGACAGAAACGCCTGCAACGCCGACGGTTCGCGCAGGGCCAGGCAAAAGGCATGGCCAAGCGCCTCCCCGTCCTGCATGACCGGTCGCATCTCCTTCTTCGCCGCATAGTTCCCAAGCAGCGATTGGCCGAGCGCCACCAGAAAGGCGGTTTCGAACCGGGTCGGATCGTCCTGCATGTCCTGACGGATCTTGATCCGCCCGTCGCCGGGATCATAGAAGGAAAAGATGTTATCCCAACGCTGCGAGCGGCACCAGACCTCGGTATCGATCAGATCAACCCCGCCCACGTAATCGAGATGCGACAGCGGGATATCGATATGCCGCCAGAGGATCTCCAACACCTGGTCGGTGACGCCGTTGGCCGTAAACGCGCCGACACGGCGCCTGATCTCTTCATAACGACGCGACGGCGCCTGCCGTTCCGGATCAACCAGCGGTTCGGCAACCGGGCAACAAGGACCAAGGGCATACGCCGCTGAGGGCGGCAACTGCTCCCGAATCACCCACAACGCACTGATGGCGGTGGCCAGGGCCGCCGGGTCATGCTGGACGACATGCCGTTCCATAAGGGTACGCTGCGAATAGACCTTGGTTTCAATGACCGTGAACCCCATCGCCGCCACCCGATCCCGATCCAGGTAGATGGGCACCTTGTTTTCAAGGGCATAGCTCTGCAGGATATTGCCCGGCACATCCTGCAGCCCCAGCACCACCACCTCGCGGAAGAGATCGGCAACGCCGCCGGGGATATTACGCTGATAGGCGTTGAGCAGGTCCGAGACATAAAACCGCCGGTTGGGATCGTCGCGAACCAGATCGGTTTCCCCTTTCTGCCCCCAGAGGTTGGCGATCAACACCTTCATCGCCTTGCGATTGCGGCGCACCGCCTCGGCTATCCCCGGCACCTGCAAAACCGGGATGATGCTGGTGTAGAGGCTCCCCGGCGCAAAGAGGATGACATCGGCGCCGGCGATGGCCTCCATCACCTCCGGCAAAACCCGCGGCGGTTCCGCAAACTCGACGAACACTCTATCCACCGGGCAACCCCGGCGGGCCAGGCTCGATTTATGCTCGCCGGTAACCAGTACGCCGTTGGCGTAAAGCACCTTCAGCCGGGCCGGGGTGGCGGTACAGGGCAGCACCGCCCCGGAACGAACCCCGATGCAGTCGGCCAGGAAACGGAGTCCGGCCCGCACCGCCGCCTGCTCCACCGGCGCGGAGAGCGACACCGGCGGCATCTGCTGATAAATGGCCGCCGCCAAGAGGAGGTTGCCCACACAGTTAGGCCGGTCGAGGAGGACATGAAACCGCTCGTCTGCAAACAAGGTTTCGAGCAGTTCCTGCACCCCCCGGCGCATGCCGGCCGGCAACGGATGCAGATCGATGTTGCCGTCTGCGAGCAGCGCCGCCGCGGTAGCCGGACGGGATGTATAACGATGGTTAAAGAGGGCGTGGAGAGTGGCGACCACCGGCCGCACCTGCCCTGAGGAAAGATGGTACCGCTCCGCCAGCTGCTCGAAACGGATCGAGGCCAGCAACACATGGCGCAGATCGCCCAAGGCGATGAGGGGGAGATACTTCAGCAGCTCCCCGGTGGAACCGCCGTCGTCGGTAACGCAGACCACGGCGGTGGTCCGGGGAAAGATATCCTTCAAGCCCCGGAAGGGGGAGCGGGGCCAGTCCGGCGACCGTGAGTCGCCGCCGATCACGTTGGCAAGACCGGTCCCGCCGCCAAAGACCACAACCTTCAGATCAGCGACATCCGCCCGCTTCAGGGTCTCGGCCAACTCGGCGAGCCCGGCGGTGATCGCGGCTGGCCCGGCCGGCGCTCCGGTCAGGGCCAACTCGATCATCTTTTCCGCCAGGGTTGCCTGGGGGAGAAGATCAAGAGGCGTGAAACCGGCGGCGGACATGGCGGCAAGGCTTGCCGCCACCGTTTTCTGCTGGTCGCTTTTCAGCATAATCACCTGGATACTGATTACAGGCCGGTGGCGGCCATCTGCTTCCTGACCGCGGCCTCCGATTCGGCCATGGCGTTTTTCTCATCGTCGGTCAAGGAAAACTCGAGAATCCGCTCAATGCCCTTGTCGCCGATCACCACCGGCACGCCAAGGAAGCAGCCGGAGAAACCGAACTCGCCCTCGACGTAAGCGGCGCAGGGCAACACCCGCTTGCTGTCGGTGAGGACCGCCTCGGCCATCTCGACGGCGGCAAGGCCCGGAGTATAGAAGGCGCTGCCGGTTTTGAGATGGTTGACGATCTCGGCACCGCCGTGCTGGGTACGCTTGACAATGGCGGCAAGCTCGTCGGCGGAGAGCAGATCGGTCACCGGCACCCCGGCGACGTTGGCCAGCCGCACCAAGGGCAGCATGTTGTCGCCGTGGATGCCCATCACCATGGCATTGACATCACGGGGGGCAACGTTGAGCGCCTGGGCGAGAAAGGTCCGGTAACGGGCCGAGTCAAGCACCCCGGCCATGCCGATCACCCGCTCCTTGGGGAAGCCGGAAACCTTGAAGGCGGTATAGACCATGGCGTCGATGGGGTTGGTGACCACGATCAGCACCGCGTTGGGCGAATGCTTGGCCGCCTGCTCGGCGCAGGACTTGACAATGGCCACGTTCTTGGCCAAAAGATCGTCGCGGGACATCCCGGGCTTGCGGGCAAGGCCGGCGGTGATGATCACCACGTCGGAGTTGGCGGAATCGGCGAAGTCGTTGGAACCGGTCACGCGGACGGAAAACCCGTCCACCGGCCCGGATTGAGAGAGATCCAGCGCCTTGCCCTGGGGAACGCCTTCCACCACGTCCAGCAGCAGCACGTCGGCCAGTCCACGGCTTGCCGCCCAGTGGGCGGCGGTTGCGCCGACATTGCCGGCGCCGATTATCGTCAATTTTTTACGCATGATTACACCCTTGAACAGTTTATGTTGAAAAGAAAAATATATGCAAACAATTACGATTATTTTCCGGCCAGAATTATCTCTTCCACCCGGCGCAGTTCCGGCTCGGTATCCACCTCCACCGAATCATGCTCGGTGAGCACCACCTTGATCTTGTACCCGAACTCCAGTGCGCGTAGCTGCTCCAGTTTCTCAAACCGCTCCCACTCGCCCTCGGGCAGGCTGACAAAGGTCAACAGGAACCCCTTGCGATAGGCATAAAAACCGAGATGCTTATAGTAAGTCGGCGCCACCGGTTCCTCGGGATTGCGCTGGAAGGGAATCGAGGAGCGGGAAAAATAGAGTGCCATGCCATGGCGGTCAAAGACCGTTTTGACATGGTTGGGATCGTTGATCTCCTCGGGCCGGATGATCTTGTAGATCAGGGTCGCCATGGGCAGCGCCGGGTCTTCAAGAAGGGGGGTCGCCACCTGGGAGACCACCTCAGCCGGGAAGAGCGGCTGGTCGCCCTGGATGTTGACCACCACATCCTGCTCCGGGATATCCATGATGCTTGCCGCCTCGGCCAGCCGGTCGGTGCCAGAGACGTGATCGGGGCGGGTCATCACCACCTCGCCGCCAAAGGAACGCACGCAGGCGGCGATCCGCTCGTCATCGGTGGCCACCGCCACCCGGGAGAGCAACGGCACCGCCGCCGCCCGTTCGTAAACATGCTGGATCATCGGCTTGCCGACAATCTTCGCCAGGGGTTTGCCCTCGAAACGATTGGAATGGTAACGGGCCGGAATAATGGCCACCACTTTCGGTTGTGATTTATGCTCCAAATCCATTATGGTCAACTCTGCACAAAGGTTATGTACCGCCCGGCAAAGGGGGCGCGATCAAATTCAGACGACTATACCCGAAATCGAACCACCCCGCAAAACGACAAACAACAGAAGTGTGGAAAAATACGGATGACGCACGCAACCGCAATCGGCGTAACGGCAAGCCCTGAAACGCCGACCACCACCGCCGCGGCGACGGAACTGGCCGCACGGCTGGGTTTGCCGCTGGCCTCGGCCGGGGAGGCGGCCTATCCCCTGTTGCTCGCCATCACCCCGGAGCATCTGGAACTGCGCCGCACCGACGAAAAGGGTACCGGCCCGGTCTTTGTCGATTTCGTCAGCGGCGCCCTGGCCTTCCGCCGCAAGCATGGCGGCGGTCGCAGGCAGGACCTGGGCCGGGCCGTGGGGCTCAAAGGAAACCGCTGCCCGACGGTGATCGACGCCACCGGCGGCCTTGCCCGCGACGCGTTCGTGCTGGCAAGCCTCGGCTGCAGGGTAACCCTCATCGAACGCTCGCCGGTCATCGGCGCCCTGGTCGACGACGGCCTCAAAAGAGCCGCAGCCGACCCTGAAACCCACGCCGTCATCAACGATCGGCTCCGACTCCGGATCGGCGACAGTTGCATACTTTTAGCTGAAATGACCGAAGAGCAGCGGCCGGAGGTCATCTACCTCGACCCCATGTACCCGCACCGGACCAAGAGCGCCTTGGTCAAGAAAGAGATGCGAATCCTGCGGATGCTTGTGGGCGACGACCCCGACGCCCACAAACTGCTTACCGCGGCCCTTGCCGTAGCAAGGGAGCGGGTGGTGGTGAAACGGCCGATCAAGGCCGAGCCGATCAGCGGCCCCGCGCCCAGCATGGCGATCACCGGCAAGAGCGGCCGTTTCGACGTCTACCTGATCCGCCCCTAGCGATCAGATGGCGGCCGCCGCCTTCTCAAGGGCGGCGGTGATCTGCGCCAGACGCTCGGCGGAAAGCTTCACCGGCACCTGGTAGACCAGGGTGCGGTCCATGATCGCAGCCGACTGCGGCAGCGCCTTGGGATCGTAAACCACCTTGCGCTTGGAATCCGGGTCCTTGAACGGCCAGCCGTTTAAGGCCAGGGTCTTGCCGCCGAGCAGGTGCTCCCACTTGGGGAAGTAGTGCCAGGTGTTGACGGCGAAATAGACCGCGCCGGCGCCGTTGGCGCCCAATACCTCGTTGACCTTGCGGGTTTTCGCCGCATCGGGGAGCATGAAGGCGAGGAAGGTTGCCGAGTCGCCGGCTTCGTCGAGGATGGTGCGGAAGGTAACGCCGGGCAATTTTTCCACCGCCGCCTTCATCGCCGCCTTGTTCTTGCGCTGGGCGGCGATCATCCCATCCAGCTTGGCAAGCTGCGCAAGCCCGATGGCGCCCTGCAGCTCCATCATCCGGAAGTTGAAGCCGACAAAGCTCCGCCCCTCGCCGCCGCGACCGCCGGGGTTGACCGCATGGTCATGGCCGTGATCGTGGTACTCGCTCATCTGCCGCCAGAGGGTCTCGTCGTTGGTGACCACCATCCCGCCCTCGCCGGTGGTCATGGTCTTGACCGCGTCGAAGGAGAAGGTGCCGCAGGCGCCGAAGCTGCCCAGCCGCTTGCCGTTCAGAATCGCGCCGGCGGCCTGGGCGGTGTCCTCGATTACCGGGATCTTGTGCCGGGCGGCGATGGCGACGATCTCCTCGATCCGGGCCGGCG
>JAOUHH010000287.1 GCA_029865195.1 Desulfobulbaceae bacterium | reverse complement strand
TCATGGCCGGGTTTCTTGAATCATTGGCCGCGGCTCAAGTGATGCTGATCGGCGGCGACACCGTGCAGAGCAACGGGCCGTTGTCCCTGTCGGTCACCGTCGGCGGCGAGGTGGCGGAGGGGCTGGTGCTCTATCGCTCCGGCGCGCAACCAGGCGACCTGATCTGGGTCAGCGGCCCGTTGGGCGAGGCGGCGGCCGGACTTGCCCTTTGCAGGGAGGGGAGGGGTGCCGACGATCCCGCCTGGCGGCAACTGGTTGCGGCCCATCTCGATCCGGAGCCGGAGCTTGCCCTGGGGCCGTTGCTTGCGGCCAGCGGACATGTGCATGCGATGATGGATCTTTCCGACGGCCTTGCCACCGACCTTGCCCATCTCTGTGCGGCCAGCGGGGTGGGGGCGGAGGTGGTGGCCGAGCAGCTGCCACTGTCGCAGCCCCTGCGGGCGGCGGCGGTGCGGTTGCAGCATGCGGCGCTTGACTGGGCGCTCAGGGGCGGCGAGGATTACCGCCTCCTCTTCACCGCCCCGGCCGGGGCAACGCTGGCCCTCGAATCGCTGACGGCCGAACGGTTGGGCCGGGGGATCTGTTGCGTGGGCCGCATCGTCGAGGGCAGCGGGGTTGTGCTCTGTGACGGCAGCCGGCGGCAGGATATCAGTTTTCAAGGCTACGACCATTTCGCTTCCTGATGGACGGCCCGGAGTAATAATGTTTCAACTCGTTTCGCCATTCTCGCCTGCCGGCGACCAGCCCCGCGCCATCGATCTCTTGAGCCGCGGGGTCGCCGATGGCGTCAGGGATCAGGTGCTGCTGGGGGTCACCGGCTCCGGCAAGACCTTCACCATCGCCCAGGTTGTGGCGCGGGTGGACCGGCCGACCCTGGTGATGGCCCCCAACAAGACCCTGGCCGCCCAGCTGTACAGCGAGTTCAAGGAGTTGTTTCCTGAGAACGCCGTCGAGTATTTTGTCAGCTACTACGATTATTACCAGCCGGAAGCGTATATTCCCCAGAGCGACACCTATATCGAGAAGGATTCGGCGATCAACGACGCCATCGACAAGATGCGCCATTCCGCCACCCGCTCGCTGCTCACCCGCCGCGATGTCCTGATCGTCGCCAGTGTTTCCTGCATCTACGGCCTGGGCTCGCCCGACGAATACAAGAACATGCATCTCTTCCTCAAGGTGGGTGAGGAATTCCCCCTTGAGGAGATGACCCGGCGGTTGGTCTACATGCTCTACGAGCGCAACGATGTCTCCTTTCATCGCGGCGTTTTCCGGGTGCGGGGCGACGTGCTGGAGATCTTCCCGGCCTACGAGGAGGAGCAGGCGGTGCGGGTGGAGCTGTTCGGCGACACCATCGACGCCATCCGTTTCGTCGACCCCCTGCGCGGGGTGGTGCTTGGCGAGGTGGAGGAGCTCACCGTCTTTCCCGGCAGCCATTTCGTCACCTCGAAGGAGCGGTTGCAAATTGCCGCCGCCACCATCAAGGAGGAGCTTTCGGCACGGCTTGGCGAGTTGCAGGCGGGCAACCGGCTGTTGGAGATGCAGCGGCTGGAGCAGCGGGTGGAGTTTGATCTGGAGATGCTGGCGGAGCTTGGCTACTGCCACGGCATCGAGAACTACAGCCGCCATCTCACCGGCCGCAAGCCCGGCGAACCGCCGCCCACCCTGCTCGATTATTTCCCCGAGGATTTTCTGCTGGTTATTGACGAGAGTCATGTTACCGTGCCGCAGATCGGCGGCATGTACCGGGGCGACCGCTCCCGCAAGGAGACCCTGGTGGAGTTCGGCTTTCGCCTCCCTTCGGCGCTGGACAACCGCCCCTTGCGTTTCGAGGAGTTCGAGGCGCGGATCGGCCAGGCCATCTTTGTCTCCGCCACCCCCGGCAATTTTGAGATCGAGCGGGCGCAGGGACGGATCGTCGATCAGATCATCCGCCCCACCGGCCTGATGGACCCGGAGATCGAGGTGCGGCCGGCAACCAATCAGGTGGACGACCTGCTGGCGGAGATCCGGCTGCGGACAGAACGGGGCGAGGCGGTGCTGATCACCACCCTCACCAAGCGGATGGCCGAGGACCTCACCGAGTATTATGAGAAGCTGAACGTGGCGGTGCGTTATCTCCATTCGGACATCAAGACCCTGCAGCGGATGGAGTTGATCCGCGATCTCAGGCGCGGTGAGTTCAACGTCCTGGTGGGGATCAACCTGCTTCGGGAGGGGCTCGATATCCCCGAGGTGTCGCTGGTGGCGATTCTCGATGCCGACAAGGAGGGCTTTCTGCGCAGCGAGCGGTCGTTGATCCAGACCTGCGGCCGGGCGGCGCGGAATGTGGGCGGCAAGGTGATCCTCTATGCGGACCGGGTCACCGACTCCATGCGCAAGACCATCGACGAGACAGAGCGGCGGCGGCGGATTCAGGGGGCCTACAATGAAGAGCACTCCATCCGGCCGGAAACCATCAAGTCGCGGATCAAGGACATCATGGAGAGTGTCTACGAACAGGATTATGTGACCGTGGAGGCCGAGGCCGCCGAGGAAGAGGTTGTTTACGGCAACCTGGCCGAGTTGCGCAAGGATATTTCCCGGTTGGAGAAAGGGATGCAGGCGGCGGCCAAAGAGCTGGCCTTTGAGGAGGCGGCCCGGCTGCGGGATCGGATCAAGGGGTTGCGGGAGCTTGAACTGACATGGCTGTGAAGAAAGGACTGTTGTATCGGCTGTCGCTGTGGATCGTCCCGTGGCTGTTCGAGGTGATCAGTCGCCTGCTCTTCGGCTCCTGCCGGGTGACCGTCCATGGCCGCGCATATCCGGAGCAATGCGATGCGGCGGGCAAGGGGGTTGTCGCCGCCTTCTGGCATTACTCGGTGTTCTGTGTCATCGAGATGCAGCGGCGTAGCGGCCGCAACTGGGTGGCGATGGTCAGCGGCAGCGACGACGCCGAGTACGTGGCCCGCCTGCTGGCCCGCCGTGGCTGCGAGATCGTCCGCGCCTCCCGGGGCAAGAGCGGGGTGGTGAAGGCCATGCGAGGGATTGTCGACGCCATGGGCAGGGGATGCGCGGCCGCCATTGTCGCCGAC
>JAOUHH010000286.1 GCA_029865195.1 Desulfobulbaceae bacterium | reverse complement strand
AAGGCGGCGATGCGTTCGGTGGCGAAATCCCAGAAATTGGCCGGCAACTCCCCTTCCACCGTATAGCGGACAAAGGTTGCGGAACCGGATAAAAGACCCATGCGCATGTATCCTTAATAACAAGAAAAGCCTCTGCCGTCGGCAAAGGCATGGAGAGGAAGCACCAAATAGAACAGGAAAGATATAGCAAACCCGCGCCCGCACGACAAGGAATTTCCGGCCGGCGCCGGACCGGGCCCGGAGCCGGAGCCAGCCGCGCCGGGTCCGGCCGCCGGGATTGGCGTGTTGCGGCCACTATTCGGCCCGGCAAAATAAAAAAACGGATCGGTTCTCTTGACAGGGCGAGAGGTGTATTGTAAATAACGGCTTCTGCTGAGCGGGTCGTTAACTCAGTCGGTAGAGTATCTGCCTTTTAAGCAGAGAGTCGTTGGTTCGAATCCAACACGACCCACCATAGAGCGTCCCCGTCGTCTAGCCAGGTCCAGGACACCGGCCTTTCACGCCGGCAGCACGGGTTCGAATCCCGTCGGGGACGCCAACTGAACTTTCAAGGAACCAGCCCACCGGCTGGTTCCTTTTTTTTGTGCCGAAAAAACCTCGCTTCCTTCCCCTGCCATTCCCAACAATTGCAGCTTCGATTTTGCCGGCGCCGATGGTATAGTGGATGGCAATCCCGCTTTTTTGTCACCAACCGCCCCGGACCCGGCATGGATCAGAAAACCATCAAAGCCCTCAAGCAGATCGTCAGCGCCGACAACCTCCGCACCGCCGAGGAGGAACTGCTCTGCTACTCCTACGACGGCACCGGCCGGGAGTTTGTCCCGGAGGCGGTGGCCCTGCCCGGTTCCACCGCCGAGGTGAGCGCGATCATGCAGCTGGCCTCGGCCACCCCATTTCCGGTGGTGGTGCGCGGGGCCGGCACCGGCATGACCGGCGGCTCGCTACCCTTGGCCGGCGGGCTGGTGCTGGCCATGGGCCGGATGAACCGGATCCTCGAGATCGACGTCGCCAACCAGGTGGCGGTGGTGGAGCCGGGGGTGATCACCGGCGACCTGCGCGACGAGGCGGCCCGCCACCAACTCTATTACCCACCCGACCCGGCCAGTTTCAAGTTCTGCACCATCGGCGGCAATGTCGCCGAATGCGCCGGCGGCCCCAGCGCCGTCAAGTACGGGGTCACCCGCGACTATGTCCTGGGCCTCGAGGTGGTGCTGCCGGACGGGAAGATCATCAACACCGGCGTCCGCACCGCCAAGGGGGTGGTGGGCTACGACCTCACCCGCCTCTTCGTCGGCTCCGAGGGTACCCTGGGCGTCGTCACCAAGATCATCCTGCGGCTGGTGGCGGCCCCCGCCACCAAGCAGACCCTGCTGGTGCTGCTCGACTCCATGGAGCGGGCCGCCTCGCTGGTGGCCGAGATCCTCGCCCGCCACCTGCCCTGCACCCTGGAATACATGGACCGCACCGCCATCTCCCTGGTGGCGGACAAATTCCCGGCCCCGATCCCGGAGGGCACCGCCGCCCTGCTTTTGATCGAGCTTGACGGCGACCGCGAGCAGGTGGAGCACGAAGGCCAACGGCTGCGTGCATTTCTGCAGGCGGCCGACCAGGTCCTGACCGTACAGGCGGCCCAAGACGCCACCGAGGCGGAGCAACTGTGGGCGGCCCGGCGCGCGGTGTCGCCCGCCTCCTTCACCCTGCGGCCGCACAAGATCAGCGAGGATGTGGTGGTGCCGCGCACCCGCATCCCGGAGCTGGTCGCCACCGCCGAACGGCTGGCCGCAACCGGCAAGATCCCGATCTTCACCTTCGGCCATGCCGGCGACGGCAACATCCACGTCAACATCATGCTCGACCGCGGCAACCCCGCCGAGGTCACCGCCGCCGAGAACGCCAAGCGGGCGCTCTTTACCAAGGTCATCGAGCTCGGCGGCACCCTCTCCGGCGAACACGGGGTCGGCATCACCAAGGCCGCCTATCTTGCCATGGAGCTCTCCGCCGAAACCATCGCCACCATGCAGGCGATCAAAAGGCTCTTCGACCCCGGCGACATCCTCAACCCCGGCAAGATATTTCCGCCGCCCGGGGGAGACGAAGAAAACATTTGACACCCCATACGCTATCTTCTATAGTTCCCAATTCTTTTTAGACTGGTCGCGATCCGGATATCACCGCAGCACCAACAAATTGAAAACCTATTCCAAACAAAAAGGAAGTGATTGAGCATGATTGAGGTTGAAGTTAGAGGCGACATCGAATACGCCATCCGCCAATTGAAGAAGAAGTTGCAACTTGACGGCATGAAGAAAGAGATGAAACGCCGCGAATACTACGAAAAACCCAGTGTCAAAAAACGGCGCAAAGCGGCCGAGGCGCAGCGTAAGCTCCGCAAGCTCCGCTCTCGCATAGCCCGCGGCTAACATCGAGAAGGAACAGGCTCCTGACCAAGGTCACCGGATCGCAACCATTATTGCCTTTTCAGGACCTGTTCCTGCACTACCTCGCCGCCGAACGGCGGCTGGCCGACAACACCCTCGACGCCTATCAGTCCGACCTGGCCTCCTTTCTCGACTTTGTCGCCAGACACGGCATCACCACCCCGGCCGACATCACCACCACCCACATCCGCAACTACCTGAGCCATTGCCGTGACAGCGGCATCTCGCACCGCAGCAACGCCCGCCGCATCTCCTGCCTGCGCGCCTTCTTCCGCTTTCTGGTTGGCGACAAGCTGATCGCCGTCGACCCGTCGCTGCTCATCGACCTGCCCAAACCGGGCCGCCGCCTGCCCAAGGTGCTGTCCATCGCCGAGGTGGACCGGCTGCTCACCGCCAGCGACGCCTCGTCGCCGCTCATGCTCCGCAACCATGCCATGCTGCACCTGCTCTACGCCACCGGCATGCGGGTTTCCGAACTGGTCAACATGCCGGTGGCGGCCCTCAACCTGGGCAGCGGCTTTGTCCGGGTGCTGGGCAAGGGCGCCAAGGAACGGCTGATCCCCTTCGGCGAAGAGGCGCGGGACCGGGTCGGCCGCTACCTGAAGGAAGGCCGCCCCCTGCTGCTCAAAAACCGGCGCAG
>JAOUHH010000062.1 GCA_029865195.1 Desulfobulbaceae bacterium | reverse complement strand
CCGCCGCAGGCGGTTGACCACCACGGTGATGGTCTCTTCCGGCGATTTCATCTTCTTGGTGCTGAAGGCGATCTCGAAGTTCTTTTCCGCCAGTTGCAGGAACGGGTTCAGGCTCTTGCGGCGCATATCGTGGGCGAGGTAGATGGTGCCGCCCGGGGCCAGGAAGGTGTCGAGGATGTTGAGCAGCGGGGCGAAGAATTCCTCCCGGAAGAGGATCTCGGCGCCGACGATGGTGTCGAACTGCGCCATGGCGGGCGGGTTTTTCCAGTCGATGATCTTGAATTCCACCCCTGTCAGGCCGCTTGCCGCCGCCGAAACCCGTTGGAAATCGAGGATGGTCGGCTCGTAATCGCTCAAGGTGACCTTGTAGCCCATGGCGGCGGCGACCAGGCCGGGGGCACCGAACCCGGCGCCAAGCTCCAGCAGGGTGGAGCCGGGTTTGACGGGGAGGGTCCCGATGGTGTGCGCCAGCATCATCGACGCCTCCCACAGCTTGACCCAGAAGGGGAAGTCGTCGGTGTTCTTGAACGGGTCCTTGCCGGCCAGCAGCGGCTCGATGTCGGTCACCTGCAGGATCTGCAGGGCCTTGTCCTGCACGGTCAGGGTTTGAAAATTCACCTTGTATTTCTTGCGGATCTGTTTGAGGATCTCCGCCGCCTTGCCCGGCAAATCGTCAGCTTTCATGCGTTACATCCTTTTCATCGACGCGGCCCTTCCGGGCCGCTGTTATACGGAAACTGCCTTCCTCTCTCAACGCAGCAGCAGGGTCAACACCACCAGCGCCGCCAGGGCGAACCGGTAGTAGGCGAAGACCACAAAGGTTCTGGTGCGGATGAAGTGGAGGAGGAAGGCGATGACTAAATATCCGGAGATGGCGGAGGAGAGGAACCCCGCCAGATAAAAGCCCCCCTGCCCCGGCGCGAAGCCGTGGCGGATGATCTCCGGCACCTTGTACACCCCGGCCCCGCAGATGATCGGCGCCGAGAGCAGGAAGGAGAAGCGCGCCACCGCCTGCCGGTTGAGGCCGCGGAAGAGGCCGGCGGTCATGGTGATGCCGCTGCGGGAGACGCCCGGGATGATCGCCAACGCCTGGGCGCAGCCGATGAGCAGGGTGTCGAGCCAGGTGATGGAGGCAAAATCCCGGCGGTGGGCGCCGGCCTTTTCCCCGAGCAGCAACAGCAGGCCGACGCCGGCCAGGGTGATCGCAACCACAAGGGGATGGCGGAGGTTGGTTTCGATAAAGTCGCCGCAGAGCAGGGCGGCGACCACCGCCGGGACGGTGCCGGCGGCAAGTTGCAGGGCCAGCATCCGCAGGGCGGCCGTTTCGGCATTTTTGTCCCGCCAGGCGAGAAGGGCTCTTGCCATCAGCCAGAAATCGCGCCGGAAATAGATGACCACCGCCACCAGGGTGCCGAGATGCAGGAACACGTCAAAGGCCAGACTCGCCTCCTCTACGTCGAGAAAGGATGCGGCCAGGACCAGATGCCCAGAACTCGAAACCGGCAGGAATTCCGTGGCCCCCTGCACGATCCCTAAAAAAATCGCATACAAGATGTTCATGGGGTGCCACTATACGAAAGGAGGGGTGAAATGTAAACCGCAAAGCGGTGATGTCGAGGGAGGCCGCCAGTCGTCGCGGTACGGGGCGGAAAACAAGAAAAGCCGTCCGGTCCCATGTGAGACCGGACGGCTTTTGTGCAGTCAGATAACTGTCTGGCGCGGATTAGCAGCCTTCGATGGCGCCGCTGCTTTTCTTCTTGCCGGCCTTGACTTTAACAGTGGAGCCGACGGCCAGTTTGCCGGCGTCGCCGCCACAATCAAGGGTCACGGTGCTGCCGGCAACGGACTTAACTTCACATTTTACGTCGCTGGCAAAGCTGACTGCCACGGTGCCGACGGTGAATGCCATTGCCATTGCCAAAGCCATGATCTTCTTGTTCATGATGCTCTCCTTTGTAGATGTGTAGTTTTGGATGACTCACTAACCGTTATAGCGCTCCAGTCACCATGAAACGATAACTGGTTGCAATCGTGTATGTATCCGCTTCCATCTATTTTACAAGCGTATAGATTTAAGTACCGGAAAGCCTCCCTGCTTGTCAACCGGAAAACAATCGCGCATGGTTACGGTTGACCGGCGGGTTGGGCCAGGACCCTCTCCACGTCGCGGTAGAGGGTTTCTTTGTCGATATATCCTTGGTATTTCTTGACAATTATTCCTGCGCGGTTCACCAGAAACGAGGTCGGCACCCCGATGATGCCGCCGAAGCCGTCCACCGTTTTCTGGTTGGCCATCAGGACCGGATAGTTGATGTCGTGGGCGTTGATGAACCGCTGCACCGGTCCGCTGGAGGTGTCAAGCGACATGCCGACAATGACGAAACCCTTTGGCGAGAATTCCTGCTGGGCCTTGTTGAATGAGGGAACCTCCCTCACGCAGGACGGTCACCAGGTGGTGAAAAAATTGATCAGCACTACCTTGCCGCTCAGGCTGCGGCTGTCCACCATGGCTCCGTCCAGGGCGTTGGGCAGCACAAAGGCCGGCGTGGTGGCGGCACGGGACTGGCCGGCAGAAAGGCCAAACAGCGTCAATATCGCCAGCAGGGCGACAAGGACGCCTTTATCAAGAAGGGATTTATTCATCAGCGACTCCTGCCGGCGGTGGCGCGGCGGTTTTTTTAGGATAGCGATACCTGTATCACGAACTCCTAAACTACCCAACCCCCTCCTGCCCTGTCAACAGAAAGAAACCTGCGCCACCCGTCGCCGGAGGTTGAACTTCCCGGTTGGATATGGCACTCTTGGTATTCCATTTCGCTTGCTTAACAGGACTTTATGCGATGACCGCCACCTCTCCAGATCTCCCGCCAGGACAACGGCGTTGGCCCCTGTTCATCGTTGTCGCGGTGGGTGTTTTCATGTCCACCCTGGACAGCAGCATGGTCAATATCGCCCTGCCCGCCATCATGCGTGATTTCGGCAGTCATCTGCATACCACCGAATGGGTGGTGCTGGTCTATCTGCTCACTATCACCGCCACCCTCCTGTGGTGGGGTCACCTGGGCGACCGGCACGGCAAGAACAAGATCTATTCCGGCGGCATGCTGCTCTTTGCGCTGGGCTCGCTGGCCTGCGCGCTGGCCGGGAACCTGGCCTGGCTGGTGGTGGCCCGTGGCGGCCAGGCGTTGGGGGCGGCGATGATGATGGCCACCGGCCCGGCCATCATCAAGCAGACCTTCCCGGCCAACCGGTTGGGGCGCAGCCTCGGCCTGATCGGCGTGGCTGTCTCCCTCGGCTTGATGACCGGCCCGGCGCTGGGCGGCTTGATCATGGAATTCTACTCCTGGCGGGCGATCTTTCTGGTGACGGTGCCGGTGGGGCTGGTGTTTTTTGTCTTGGCCCGGATGGTTCTTCCCGGTTCGCCGGGGCCGCTGGCCGCGCATCGTTTCGATTGGCCGGGCGCGCTGTTGTGCGCGGTGGGGTTGTTGTTCCTCTCGCTGGCCCTCAGTCAGGCCACCGCCGCCGACCGGTCCGTTATCCGGGTGGTGCTGTTGCTGGTGGTCGGTGTGCTCGCCTTGCTGCTCTTTGTCAAGGTCGAGGTGGTGAGCCACAGGCCGTTGCTGCCGTTACATTTATTCCGGCAGCGGTTTTTCAGTGCCGCCGTGGTCTGCGCCGTTCTCTCCTTTATGACCCTGTTCGTGGTGATCATGCTCACCCCGTTCTATCTCGACCGGGTGCTGTCGCTGTCCAGCGCCAAGATCGGCCTGGTGATGATGTCCATCCCCCTGGCGGTGATGCTGGTGGCGCCGCTGGCCGGCTATCTTTCCGATCGCATCGGCGCGCGCCTCCTTTCCACTGCGGGCCTTTTTATCTCAAGCCTCGGACTCTTGCTGCTGACGGAGTTGCCCGTCAACCCGAGACCGTGGCAGGTTGCCGTCCGGCTGACATTGATGGGCTGCGGGCAGGCGATGTTTCTTGCCCCCAACAGCGCCTCCCTGTTGGGGCGGGTGGAACGGCAGTACGCCGGGGCCTCGGCGGCGCTGCTGGCCACGGCGAGGAATCTGGGGATGCTTTTGGGGATTGCCCAGGCCGGTCTGGTCTTCTCGATGGTTTTCAGTCGCGCCACCGGCGGGCTGGATATGAAGGATTTTGCCGGCGCCCATGCCGGTGAGTTTCTGGCGGCGATGACCGCGGCCTTCCGGGTTGCAGCCGTCTTCGGCCTCCTGGGCGTCGTTATCTCCTGGCGTCGTGGGCCGGAGCCGGTTGCGGCGCTTGCCGATGGGGAAGGGGTTTGAGACCGGGGCCGCTCAGGCGGTGAGGTCAATCAGGGCGAAGGGGCGAAGACGCGCTTTCGTCTCCAGCTCCTTTCTGAAGGTGTGCAACGGATTTTCGGTCGCCTGACGGGCCGTGAGTGCGACGGGTTGAAAGCCATGCCCGGCAAGGATTGCCGCAAGCTCCGGAATGGCGTCGGCCAGGTGGCGGCGCACCGTTTCCTCGCCGACCAGGAAATCTCCCCGGAGGCTTTCCCCTTGCAGTAAAACCTTCAGGTGTACATCCCCCAGCCGACTCATCCGCAAGAAGAAATCGATGGTGCAGGGCGGCTCCTCGGCCTCCTTCCCGCCGCTCGTCTCCATGGAGAAAAGCCACTCCCCCCAGCCGGCGTTGCCGGTGAAAAAACAGGGGAAAATCAGGAAATCCGGTTGGTTGCCGGATGGCCGGGCGTTGATTTGCTGATGGGCGTCCAGCAGCTTGGCCATCGCTTTGATCTCGTTTGCCGAGGCATGGTCGGGGCCGAGTTGGGCGGCCAGTCGGTCTGCCACGGCCGACAGCTTTTTGCTCAAGGGGATATCGGTCGCGGCCTGGCTGCCGGAGGGGCGGAGGAGGGCCAGCAGTTGGCTGAGCTTGCCGCTCTCCGCCTGGCCGCTTGTCGCTTTGTCTGCTATTTCACCGCGTACGGCGGCAAGGGCTTCTAGCAGGGACGCGGGCAGGGCCGTGGGGGGGGCGGCCGCCGACTCGCCACCGCCTGCCAGCAGGGTGGCCGCCTTGGCCAGGTTGGCCCCTTCGGTAAAGAGCAGCCGGATGAGTTCCTGGGCGCCGCCTTTTTTGTCGGCCTGGGTCAGCCATGGCATCGCGCCCCCTTCCTTGACCTCCAGATACAGTTCGGCGCCTGGCTTGAGCGGGACCATGGTCCGAGCGGTGACGGTGCGGCCGGCGATGTCGAGCAGTGCCTTGCCGTCGGCGGTTATCTCCAAAACCGTCCCCTTGAGAACCGTGCCCACGGTCAAGGTCATCCCGCCGCCGGGCTTGCCGGTCTCCGCCGGCGTGGTCCCGTTTGTCTTGGGGGAGGCGGCGGGGTCGGTTTTGGTCGGGAGGCGGCTGTCGATTTTCATGGAGGGTATGAACGCCGGGCAAGGGTGGATGGATGGGCGTTTGGGGACGGGCGGCAAAAAAAGATCAGGCCGGCGGATGTCCTGGCAGCGGCAGGCGAAGCTGCACCTCGACCCCGGCGGGGAGGCGGTGCAGGGCAAAGTTGCCGTCATGGCCCTTGATGATGCGTTCGACCATGGTCAACCCCATGCCGGTGCCGTATGTCTTGGTGGTGAAAAAGGGATCCTTGGCCACGGACAGGTTGCTGTCGTCGATGCCGATGCCGCTGTCGGTGATGGTGATCGTCACCTCGTGGTCTGTTTTGGTGGCGGCGATGGCAAGGGTGCCGCCCTCCGGCATCGCCTCGACGCTGTTTTTGACCAGATGCAGGAACATCTGCCGCATCTGGCGGACATCCATTTCCAGAAGCAGGTCCGGCTCCGGCAGGTCGAGATGGGTTTCAATCCCCTGCCGGGTGATCTGTGACTGCATCAGGAGCAGGGTCTTGCGGATCACCGGATAGAGCGGGGCCAGTTCCTTGTGGAATTCGGCCTGGGTCACAAAGTCGAACAGATCCTGCAGGGTGGATTCCATCCGGTCCGTTTCCTTGACCATCACGCTCAGGTATTTTTCGTATTCGGGGTCCTCGATCTTTTTGGCCAGAATCCGGGAGACGCCGCCGATGGAGGTGATCGGGTTTCTGAGTACATGCACCATCTGCGCCGCCATCTGGCCCAGGGCGGAATAGCGCTCCGCCTTGACCAGCATGTCCTTGTTCTGGTCGATTTCCTGGTTCAGTGCCTCCAGTTCGAGGATCTGTCTCTGCATGTCCATGTAGAGGTGGCTCTGCTCGATGGCGAGGCTTGCCTGGCTGGCAAACAGCTCCAGGGCGCGGATGTAGTCGTCCTGGATGGGCAAGCGGGTCACGAAGTTGTCGGCGATGATGACCCCGAAGGCGCGGCGCGGGGAGAAGAGCGGCACCACCACGAAGGTGTCCTCGCCGAGAAGCTTGATGAGGTCGTGGGGGATGGGCAGGGTGGTGTGGTCGGCCCGGTTCTCGCCGCGTCGCTCGAAGGGGACCGGGACGCTGCCGTTGTCCCGCGAGACCTTGATGCTGCGCCGTTCCTTGGCGGACTTGATCAGAATGTTATCGACGTCAGTGGCCGGCACCAGCATCTTCTTGACGATCCGGTTCACGGTTCTTTCGTCGGATTTACATTGCTCCCGGGCATCCTTGATGATGTCGAGGAGCTTGTAGTCCTTGGCGTGCAGATCCTCCCATACCTGCGCCGCGCTTTCCCGGCAGTCGGGGCCGATGGCGAGCCTGCCTTCGAGCATGGTGTTGTCGTCGTTGAACATGGCCAGGAAGGCGCGGTTGAAACGCAATCCCTCGTTGGCAGTGATGCCGACCAGGATGGCTTGCAGGATCTCCTCAAGCTCTAGGGTGCTCAGGTAGACCGTGTTCATCTTCATGGAGAGCTGATGCAGCAACTGGATCCGGAAGTGGGCCTCTTCGAGCTCTTCCTGGTATTTGCGGTTTTCCAGGATCAGGCGGCGTTTTTCGAGGGTCTTTCTGACGACAAAGAGGATCTCGTTGAACTTGACCGGCTTGGAGAGGAAATCGTCCGCCCCCTTGCGGATGCACTCCATGGCGATCTGCAGGTTGGCCATGCCGGTGAGCATGACCACCGCGAGATCCGGATACTTGTCGGTGAGCTGCGGCAGGAGGGCATTGCCCTCGATGTCCGGCAGGCCGATGTCGAGGAGGACCAAGGCCACGGTCTGTGATTCGAGTTTCTGTAGCAGTTCGGTACCGCTGGCGGCTTCCTCGACGGCGAAATTCTGTTCCCGGAGAAAGGTGGTCAGCGGTTCCCGGATCGCCATGTCGTCATCGACAACGACAATGACCTCCTCGTCGGTGAGCAGGACATCGGAGGTGAGGGACACATGCTCCCGGAATCTGGCCATGGAAGCAACCATAGGGTATCACGAAGAGAGGGGGGTGAGGGTTAGTCTTGCTGTCGCGCAGCCGGACGAAGGCTTGGTGAACGCGGCATTCGATTCAAGGCGGTTTGCCGCCGTTTGATATTGTTAACTGTCCTTTATTTGACGATTTTCGCCGGTTGACTGTCAAGCAATATGTTGCCGGGAAGAACGGGCGTGCAAAGGAAAAACGAAAAACGCACTTTTCGACACCAAGGCCGAAAAGTGCGTTTGCAAATACAACCCCCGGAGGGTCCGCGTTGGAAACGCTCCCCCCGAGAAGGGCCTTTTTTACATTTCGACGACCAGCTTGTTGCTTTCCTGGTTCCAGGTGGCGACCACGTACCAGAGGGCCATGGCCAAGCCGACCAGGGCCAGTGAGCCGCCGTAGCCGAGGAAGGTATCCGGCATGTAGACATAGGAACCGAGCTTGCTGGCGTTGGTGACGCCCTCCTCCATCCATGCCTCCTTGCCTTCGAAATCCATGCTGTCGAAGTAGCTGCTCACCAGTGCGTTGGTGATACCGAAGAAGGGCACGACGATCCACAGCTTGATCTGCCCCTCACCGACCCGCCACAGGGTGCCGGTACCGCAGCCGCCGGCCAGCATGGCGCCGAAGGCGAAGACGATGCCGCCGACAAAGCCGCCCCAGCCGAAGGTGCCGCGCACGTAGTGCATGGGGTCGCGCAGGCCGGTGAATTTGATGACGGCGATGCCAACGGCAAGCAGGAAGATGCTCAGGGCCACGGATTTGGCCATCTTGCAGTCACCGGTCATGTGCGGCTCGCGGAAGCCCTGGATCATGCACCAGCGGCCGCGCTGCATGGCGTACCCGAGACCGGCGGCGATCAACAGCATGCCGCTGCTGGTGGCGATGAGGTCATCACGGTCCATGCCCACATGCATTCCCTCGTCGCCATAGCTGCCTGCCAGCCAAACCAAGCCGGCAATGGCTGCAAGCGCGAAAGCGGCCTGAACCGCGCCAGGGAACTCAATGGTTTTGGCGCCGCCGGAACCCCAGGAGATATTCTCCATTTCCCAGTAGATGTATTTGAGGCCGATGATCGCGCCGATGATCAGGCCGAACATCATGGCGAAGCCGTGTGCGGACAGGTTGCCGATGGCGTTGTAGAAACCGCCGACGTTACAGCCGCCGGCAAGCGCGGCGCCAATGCCCATGAAGACACCGGCAACCACCGCCTTGATCATTTCAAGGGCCGGTGGTATCCGCAAGGCGAAGTCGCCGCCCAGGTTGGCGGAGAGAAAGGCGCCGGCGACGAAGCCAACCCCGATCACCGAACCGGAGTGCTGCAGCCAGTTGGCGGGGGAGTCCTCAAGCATGCCGATTCCGTACAGGATCCATTCGCCCCAGTTACGGATAGCGCCAACCGCACCCCAGGGCCGCGCCCAGGCGAGCATGATCACGCTTAAAAACGCGATAAGCATGCCGGTGGTCATTGCATCCCATTCCTCCCTGCACAACTTGTTGTACAGGCCCTTGATCGCGTTACCGAATTCGCTTCCCTCACTCATGCATTCCCCTCCCAAGAAATTAATGGTGTAAAACTATCGTAAAGCCATGCCCCCGTTGCCAGAAGGGGCTGACTCGCCCTCATTGTTATGAGACTCATTGACCTTTACTAGCGGTATTTGTTTTTGTCAAGTACGTTCACAGGGCGCCGAAGTGCAAAAACCGTGGCGACGCGGCGTGGCGCGGGTTTTATACTTTGCTAAAGAAAACAATAAAATAGCAAAGCGGTCGTTGCGTTTGGCAGGGGTATTTAAAGCCTTGACAGCCGATTGCAATCTTGGTAGACACACTGAAATGTAGGCATTATCAGTGTCACCGGCCTTTACGCGGCCCCCCCGTAAGTTGTTGATTCGCCAATAACTGGCGATGGTTTTTATAAAAATCCCATTATTACTATTAGTAAGGAGGAAAACCGATGAGTGACGCTAAGACCGCACCGGATGGAGTTACCCCTACTCGTACGCTGGACGCTAAAGGCCTGAGCTGCCCCATGCCGCTTCTGCGTACCAAGAAAGAGATCGACAAGCTTGGTGTCGGCGAAATCCTGGAGGTTCTCGGCACCGATCCCGGTTCTCGTAACGACCTGCCCGGTTGGTGCGAGCGTTCCGGCCATGTGTACATCGGCGAGAAAGAGGATTCCGGCTTCTTCCGTTTCTACATTCAGAAAGGGAAATAGTTCGGCCGTCAGCACAAGCCGAAATGACCGGCTGTAACTCGCGTACGGTCGAACTATCTTATTTCAAGAGGAGAAGAACATGGCGAAAAGTTTAGGTATTTTCGTTACCTCGGCCAAAAATATGAAGCATATCATGGGAGTCACCAAGGCTGCCAAGGCCAAGGGCTGCAAGGTAAAGATATTTTTCACCTGGCAAGGCACCAGGCTTGCGAAGACCGCTGAGTTCCCTGAGCTGTGCAAGATTGCCGACGACGTTTCCATCTGCGCCGACAGCTACAAGAAGTGCGGCTTTGATGCGGCAGACATCCCCCAGGGTCTTACCGACAAGGAGATGGCTACCCAGGCGCAACACGGTGGCATCATCGAAGACTACGACTGCTATATGACCTTGTAAGGAGGGGAATCCATGTCTAAAAAAGTATGCTTTATGCTCGTCCATCCTGATTACACCCTCGATGGTCTCCGCTCCTGTCTGGGGCTGGCTGTCGAGAACATGTATTCCTACGCAGTGGTTATGAATCAGACATTGGCCCCCCTTGACGATTACAACAAGGAAAACATCGATTGGATCCGCGACATGGAAGGCGAGGTTTATTCCACCGTTCCGGCCAACTGTGAAAACGAAGGGCTTGAGCCGATTACCCTTGAGGAACTCGGCCAGAAACTTCGCGACATGGATGTTATCGTGCCTTACGGCATGATGCCGTAATCAATTTGTGCCAAGGGGATTTCATTATGAAAATCTTGAATGTATATCGTACCGCTCCCACCGCGGACGTGAAGAAGCTGGTGGAGATCGTTTCCGAGGGCCGTGAGGCCTCAAGCTTCGATCTGAACGTCGACGCACCCGATTACGATAAGCTGGTGGACATGGTTCTTGCCGCGGATAAGACCATCTGCTGGTGGTGATCTCGGCAAAGCGGAAACGCTGACCGTCTTTTTAAGGCCCCTTTCCGATGGAAAGGGGCTTTTTTTGTCGGCAAGGTACGGGGATTTAAGCCCGGATCTGCTCCTCGGCAAGCATCCGGTCGAGAAAGCGGAGCAGAAAGTCGCGCTGCAGGGGGGTGGCGTAGCTGATGCAGGTGCAGTGCAGGTTGGATTCGCTGCGCACTAGCAATTCGCAGGAGAGTCGCTCCCGGCCGGGGTGGTTGCTCAGCTCCAGGGCGAAGTAAAACGGACCGCACCCCTGATGCCCCTGCTGCGCCTCGCCCAGCAGGTCGTCGCTCAGCCGCAGCCAGAACATGCCCTCCATGCCGGCTGGGCGTGCCGTTCGTTTCAGGTAGTTGTCGATATTGGCGCATTCTTCCTGGGTCAGGTCATCGATGACAAGCTGTCGCATGCTGGTTCTCCCTAGTTCGATTGGCTCTGGGGCGCTCCGGGGTTGGCCGCGCCGGTCGGAACGTGCTCGTTTCCGGTTTTGGAAACTACCCAAATCGCCTGGGCAAGGCGAGCTTTTTCTTGCCGGCCCGCCTGCCGGCCGCCAATGTTTCCGTTGTCCCGCCAAATCCGGTTTGACATCCCG
>JAOUHH010000285.1 GCA_029865195.1 Desulfobulbaceae bacterium | reverse complement strand
TCTCGGTGCCGCCGAAGACCAGCAGCGAGCCGACCCCCTTGACCCGTTCCAGATGCTGGCGGATGTTGTCCTCGAAAAAGGTCCGGTAGTGGTTGATCGGCTCCTTGTTCTCGGCGGCGGTCTTCAGGAACATCCAGACCACCGGCGAGCTCTGTGCGCCTGCCGCCTCGATCACCGGCTTGTTGACGTTCTCCGGGTAGTTGGCGACCTCGTTCATCTTGTTGGAGACCCGCAGCAGGGCGTTGTCGAGATCAGTGCCGATCTGGAATGAGAGGGTGATCTCGCCGTAGCCGTTGAAGCAGGCGCTCTCCATCTTGGTGAGCCCCTGCAACCCTTTCAGCGATTTCTCCTGCTTCTCGATGATCTCTTTTTCGATCTCGTAGGGGGTGGCGCCGTTCCAGGCGGTGTTCACCGTGATCTGCGGGGTTTCAACGTCCGGGGTCAGCTGCACCGGCAGTTTGTTCAGGCCGAGCAGGCCGAACATCACCACCAGGATGACGCTGACCGCCACCGTCACCGGTTTGTCGATGGAGTATTTGATCAGGTCCATTATTTCTCTCCGGCGACGACCACCGGCTGGTCAGGCCGCAGCCGTTCGTTGCCCTCGACCACCACCACCATGCCGGGGGTGAAGTAGGGGTTGTCCACCCCGATCCGGTCGCCGAGGTAGGTGACGATGTGCACCGGCAGGATCGCCGCCTTGCCGTCCTTCACCGTGTAGACGAAATCCTTGCCCTGGAAGTTGATCAGGGCGTCACGGGGGATGATGCTGAGCTGCTGCTTGCCGCCGGTGGGGACAAAGACGGTGGCCGACATGTTTTCCGCCACCTTGGTCATCGCCGGGATGCGGACCTTGAGGAAGATGTTCTTGGTCGCCGGGTCGGCGGTGGGGTCGATGTCGTCGATGGTGCCCTGGATCGCCTTCTTGTCGGCATTGATCTCGACCGGCACCTTGGCGCCGACCTTGATGTACTGCATCAGGGTTTCCGCCACCGGCACCCGCACGAAGAGGTCCTTGCTCGAACCGACGCGGACGAGCATCTTCCCCGGCTGCACCCAGTCGCCGGTGTCGACCTCCTTGGCAAGGACTACCCCGGCGAAGGGGGCGGCGATCACGGATTTGCGTTTCTTGATCAGGAGCTTTTCCAGTTCGTCGGCGGCGACCTGTTTCTCCTTGAGGGCATCATCGTAGAGGAAACGGGCTTCGTCGTAATCGCGGGCGCTGATCCCGGACTGGGCGAAGAGCTCCTCCAGCCGCTTGTGGTTCTTCTCGGTATGGCGCAGGCGCAGCTCGATCTGCTCAAGGCGGGTCTGGGCAAGGGCGATGTCCCGGTCGAGGACCTCGGTGTCGACGACTACCATGGGCGCGCCGGCCTTGATCCGATCACCCTCGCGGACCGTGACGCTCTTGACCAGCCCGGCGACCTCGGAGGAGACCCGGCTCACCCGGTCGTAGTAGATGAGGCCGATGAAGCCGTTGTTGGCCGAGATCGCCTGCTGGGTGATCTTGCTCACCGTTACCCTGGCCGGCGGCGGCTCCTGGGCGGAAACGGCGGTGACGCCGGTCAGGAGGAGGATCAGGAGAAGGTGCAAAACGCGCATGGGGTGCCTCATCAGTAGACGCTTGCTGCCGGCCGCGGCCGACAGGGGAATGCTCGGGTCGATGTTTATTTCGCTTCGCCGGGGGATCATGGCGTTGCCTGCTGTTGCCGGGTGGCCGCCTGCCGGTCGAGTGTTTCGTTCATCTCCAGCAGGTTGCGGGACATCTTGGCAAAGGCGGTGCGGATCACCTGCTGCTCTTCCGGGGTGATGTCGCGGAGGAAGTTGGTCGCGAAGGATTCGAGGATGCCGGTCACCTCCTCGGTGAGGGCCTTGCCCTTCCGGGTCAGCGTCACGAACGACGCGCGCCGGTCCTTGGGGTTGTGTTTACGCGCCACCAGGGATTTCGACTCCAGACGGTCGAGGATGCGGGTCAGGTTGGCCGGGGTCTTGTTGGCCTGGTCGCCGAGCTGGCGCTGGGTGAGGCCGGTGTCGACGGCGATGTTCTTGAGCAGCAGCAGTTGCTCAAGGGTGAGATCGTAGGGCTTCAGCGCCTTTTCCGCGAAATTTTTCATCGCCTGGGCGGTAAAGTAGATCAGGCGGCTGAGTGGGCTTTCGGCGTAACTGTCCATAAGATGCCTCCAAATTTTGTTGACTCGTTAACTATATACGGGTTGACTATCGCGGTGGCAACGATTTTTTAGGGGGCGTGGTTAGGAATTTTGCTGCGCGTTGCGGCAAGGCGAGAGAATAATATTCGCCCTGCATTGACAGGAGCCGGCAAGGTATTACTGTGTAGAGGGAATTTTCAAAAACTGCCAAATCACATTTTGCACATCTTCACAAGGAGGATTGTTCCATGCGTCGCTTGGTTCTATTGCTTGCTCTTTCGTTGCTTCTCCCCGCCTTGGGCGGTTGCGGCTACAACACCATCCAGCAGAACGACGAGGCGGTGATCTCGGCCTGGGGTGATGTCGAGGCTTCTTACCAGCGGCGCAACGACCTGATTCCCAACCTGGTGGAGACGGTGAAGGCCTACGCGGCCCACGAACAGGAAACCCTTACCGCCGTCACCGAGGCCCGCGCCAAGGTCGGCCAGTTGAAGCTCGGCAGCGACACCCTCAAGGACCCGGCCGCCATCGCCAACTTCCAGGCCGCGCAGGGGCAGATGAGCTCGGCCCTTTCCAGGCTGATGGTGGTGGTGGAGCGCTACCCCGATCTGAAGGCGAATCAGAACTTCCGCGACCTCCAGCACCAGTTGGAGGGCACCGAGAATCGGATCAACGTCTCCCGGGTCCGGTATAACGAGGCGGTGCGGGTTTTCAACACCTCCATCCGGACCTTCCCCAACAATCTGACCAACAACTTCCTCCTGAACCTGCCCCGGCGCGAGCCGTTCAAGGCCGAGGCCGGAGCGGAGAAAGCGCCCACGGTCAAGTTCTAGCCCGTGGCTTCGGTGAGTCTCTTGCAAGTAATCAAGCCGCGGCGCCGGCCCTCGCCCCGCTCGTCGATGGCGGGGCGGGTCGGCGCCGTCTCCCTCCTACTGCTC
>JAOUHH010000284.1 GCA_029865195.1 Desulfobulbaceae bacterium | reverse complement strand
CCTCTTCGCCCTCCTCCGGCTCCATGCTGCAGGTGGCGTAGACAAGAACACCGCCCGGCTGCAACAAGCGGGCCGAGGATGCAAGCAGATCGAGTTGCTTGGCCTGATAACGGACCAGCTCCGCCTCCTCCCGATGCCAACGGATGTCCGGATGCCTGCGCACCACGCCAAGGCCGGAACAGGGGGCGTCGATGAGGATGCCGTCAAATCGCGCCGCGCTCTCCTCCAGATCGTCAAGTTCTCCGGCAACGATCTCCACCCGCCCGGCAAGCTGCAAGCGGGCAAGGTTCTCACGCAACAGCAGCCGCCGGGGCTCACTTGGCTCCACCGCCACCAGCCGCGCCGCGGCTGGCAGCAGCCTGGCGAGATGGGTGGTTTTACCGCCCAGGCCCGCGCAGCCGTCGAGATACGCCCCCTCGCCAAATGGCGCGAGCAGCAAGCTCACCAGTTGCGCCGCCTCATCCTGCACCTGAAACCAGCCCTGCCCATACCCCGGCAGCTCCCGCACCGCGCCGCGATAGCCGGGCAGGCTGACCGCGGTCGGCGCATAACGACCGGCCTTCGCCTCGATTCCGGCGGTGCGCAGCGTCTCGATATATTCAGCAATCCCCGCCGCCGCAAGATCAAGCCGCAGCGTCAAAGAGGGCAACGCATTGTTGCTCCGGCAGATGGCCTCGGCCCGACCGGCCCCATAGCGCGCCTGCCAGCGTTTGACCAGCCAATCGGGATGACTGTAGCGGACGCCGAAGGCAAGCCCCTCCCCGCCGAGCCCCCCCCGGTTGCGATCGACATTCCGGAGCAGGCCGTTGACAAACCCGGTGAGCCATTTCGGTTGTTTGGCCACTTTCAACGCCTGGACGGTTTCGTTGATCGCGGCCGAGGCCGGCACCCGGTCGAGAAACAGCAGCTGATACACCCCCACCCGCAACGCCTGCAGGGTGAGCGGCTTCATCTTGGCCGGCGGATGCTTGGAGTATCTGCCGATAACCCAGTCAAGGAAGCGCAACTGCCGCACCACCCCCAGCACCAGTGACCAGGCCAGTTGCCGGTCGCGCGGATCATTGCCGACAAAATCCGTAAGCCCCTGTTCGCACAACTGCTCAACGGGAGTCCGCTTCCGCTGCCACTCGCTCAGAATCCCGATGGCAGTACCTCTAGGATTGTTCTTCATGGCCGCAACCCGATCACCGATGCATTGCGGCCGGTGATCTTATCCCGCCGATAGGAAAAGAAGCGGGGGTCACAGACGGTGCAGATGCCGGCCACGCTTATCCGCTCGGAGCGGATGCCTGCGGCCTCGAGCTGCCAGCGGCTGATCGCCCAGAAATCAAAGTGATTTTCCTGCACTTGGAAGGCACGGAAGGCATCAGGCAACTCCTGCCGGTGATTCACAAACTCCCCGCAACAGGGGCCGAGCGATGGGCTTACCGCCGCGTACATGTCGCGCGGCTCGGAGCCAAAGGCCTCCCCCATCGCCGCCACGGTTTTGTGGATGATGTTGGCGACACTGCCCCGCCAGCCGCTGTGGGCGATCCCCACCGCCGAACGCACCGGGTCGAAGAGCAGCACCGCCTGGCAATCGGCCTGCTGGATCATCAGACCGATCCCAGGCACATCGGTCACCAGCGCGTCAACGCCATCGATATCAGCGCCGGGGTCGTTTTCGACCACTGCCACCCGGTCGCCATGTACCTGCCTCGCGCCCACCAGCGCCGAAAGGCCAAGGGCCTGCTTGATCCGTTGCCGGTTCTCGGCAACCCGTGCCGCATCATCCCCCACCGCCAGGCCGACATTGAGCGCATCCCAGGGGGATGGGCTGACGCCGCCATGGCGGTGAAAAACGCCGTGGGTGAGCCGCTCCCCGCAGGAGAGGGCATCGAAATAAAACGGATGCGGGCCGTCGTTAACGGCAGGAGAGAGCATAAACATGATGGGCCATTAAACCAAAAAAAGAGGGAAAGACCAATCGGTCTTTCCCTCCATTTCATTCAGGCGATGAATACTTCTAAAAAATCTTAGAACATTGCCTCAAAGGTCAGGTACACCTGATCCATTTTGTCCACCGGGGTGTAGAACTGGGCGTTAAGCGGATCGTTTGCCAGTTCGTCGATATCCAACGGTGCGCCGAGCCAGAAGCCGCTGCCGGTGTACTTGTAGTCATAGTGCTGATAGCCAAACCGCATGAAGGCCTTGCCGTATTTGGAAATGGCCTCGCCCGACGGAATGTCGTAGATCATGTACGCCTCGACCACGCTACCTCGGGTGGCAAGCTTGGAGGCATAGAGATCGTCATGGCCGGGAGAGAAGGAGATCCAGTTCTTGGAGCCCCAGTTGTACTCGAGGCCAAGCTTGACCGGCGCATCGGGCATGTCGTAACGGATACCGGCATAGAGTGAGTAGCCGTCCTTGGTGGCCATGTAGTCGTCATCCCACCAGGAGGAGAGAAGACCGGTACCCAACTCGTCGACGCCGCGCGGGTTGGTCTGGCTCCAGCCGCCGACCATGAAGTAGTTAAGATTCTGCACCTTGTCCATGTAGAGCAAGGAGGTGTGATAGATGTCACCCAGGTTGGCCCGATCGAGGATCATGTTCTTTGTCGGATCCATGGGGTCATACTGGGTGTTGTCAATGGTCCAAACAGCATACTCCAACGGGTTGGCAAAGGTGACGCCGTCCGGCACGTTGAACATATTGAAGGCGCCGTAGCTCTGGAAGTAGACAAAGCGGTCGCCCTTCTTGTAGATATCCCAGGCAAAGCCGGCAAAATCCACATCCTTGACCCCACCCGCATCGGGAGTGGGGCCGGCCTCAAAGCCGCGGCCGTAGCAGAAACGGATCCGGCCGGGGAAATCCTCCATGCCGAAGAGGCTGCGATAGGCGTAGCCAAGGGTCAGACCGTCGAAGGGGTAGTCCATATAGGCCATGGGGGTGGCCATCCGCTCGTCAAGTCCCATGCGGACCTGGGCCGGGGGGCCATCGGAGGTGGGACGCCGGCCGATGGAGAACCAGATCGGCTGGCCGCCGATGTTGTTCCAGTTAACGATAGCGCGGTCCACCTTGAGGATGTTATCGGAAGGCTGCCGGGTGGAGGC
>JAOUHH010000283.1 GCA_029865195.1 Desulfobulbaceae bacterium | reverse complement strand
CTGCCGTCGAAGATCTCGACTGTGTTGTTGGGCAGCCGCACCCCGCCCGGCGCGTAGGCGTAGCCGGTCACCGCCTTGCCTTCCACCATCGCGAAGAGTTTGATCTTGTGGGCCAGGGCCGGTGAGGCGAGCATGATAATCGCCACGGTGAGCAGCATGGCGGCCGTGCGGGGATGGTTGAGGGCGGGCATTGTGGTACTCCGTTCGGTTGGTGGTTAGCGTTTGTCGGTTGAGAAAAAGTCGGGCTGCACCCGCTTCAGGAACACCGCCGCCGAGCCGGTGAGCACCCCTTCCACGATCATCACCGGCAGATGGGCAAGGAGGATGGCGGTAGCAACGGTGGTGAATTCCCGGCTGGAAAAATAAAGGGTGGCGGCGAGGAGGGTGCCGCTTGCCGCCACCGCCAGGGCCCCGGCCCCGAAGGCGGCCGCAAAGGCCGCCCGCCTCGAAAGCTCGCGGGCGAGCAGCGGCCCGAACAGGTAATGGCAGCAGATGGCGGGCAGCGCCATGTTGAAGGTGTTGACCCCGAGGACGGTGATGCCGCCAAAGCCGAAGAGCAGCGCCTGCAGGAAGAGGGCGACCAGCAGGGCCGGAAACGCCGCCCAGCCGAGGACGATGCCGGTGAGGCCGTTCATGATCAGATGCACCTGCCCCGGTCCCACCGGGATATGGATCAGGCTGGCGATGAAGAAGCCGGCGGTGAGCACCGCCACCTTCGGGATCTGCCGGTAATCGGTTCTGTTGAGGCCGATGCCGACCCCGCCGGCCGCGATGGCGGTGCTGGCGATCAGGACCGGCAGGGAGACAACGCCGTCTGCGATATGCATCTCTGTATCCTCGTGCTTATTTCATGTCCTGGACGCGGACCCAGATCAGGCCGCCCAGTTCCACCGCCACCGGCTTGCCGTCCGGGCCGGGCATGGGCTCGCCGTCAACGAGCGCGGCAAAACCCCACCAGCCGCCCTTGGGCATGGCGTAGGCGAAAACGCCGTGCTCATCCGCCTTGATCACCTGGGTGACGAAGGGGTCGGCCGGGATCTTGACCTTCTTGTTCTCGTTATAGTACTCCACCTCGATCTCGGCGTGGGGTACCGGTTGGCCGTTGCGGGTGACCACCCCCCGGAAGATGTTACCGGTCCAGAGGCCGTAGGGGCGTACCAGGGGCATGATCTCCACCGGCTGGCCGGTGGCGGCGTCCCAGCCCTCCTCGGCGCCGAAGGCGTCAACCACCACCTTGGTGTAGTGGATGATCATCTTCTGCTCGGCAGGCTCCCAGTAAGGGGCCGGGTCGATGAAGAAGAGGTAGTCGGCGGGCTCGGCAACCGTGAAGCGGCTGGTATAGGCGGTGGCCCCGGAGAGCTTGCGGGCAACCAGGCTTTTGCCGAGATCGGTGGTGCGGCCGTTGGCGATAACCCCGAAGCGGGTGGGGGTTTTCATCTCCATCACCGGACCCCATTCCATGGGATGGGTGAAGCGGATATCGAGGTCGATGGCGCGGCCGGTGGCGGCGGTGACGATGTCGCGGCTGGGCAGCAGGGTCTGGAAGTGGGCGGAGGCGGCGGCGGCGTTGAGCAGGCAGGCGAGGCCCACAAGCAGGGTGGTGAAGCGGGGCATGAGCTAAATCTCCTTTGTTTGGTGTTACTATTTTATGGTTAGTGTTACCGTTTGGGCAAAAAAAATTTGTGCGGCTCAGCGCAGGTGATCGCCGGTGCTGCTCATGCTCAGGTGGCCGCTCTTGACCCCGCGCAGGGCGATGAGCTGCTCGGCCAGGTTCTGCACCTTGCGGGCCTTGCCGCGCACCACGATTACCTCCAGGCAGTTGTCGTGGTCCATGTGGACATGCATGCTGGAGATGATGTGATGGTGCAACTCGTGCTGCAGCTCGGTGATCTTCTCCTGCAGCTGGTAGCGGTGGTGGTCGTAGACCAGGGTGATCACCCCGGCCACCTCCTTGTCCGCCTCCCATGCCTCCTGCACGAAGCTTTTGCGGATGAGATCGCGGATCGCCTCGGAGCGGTTGGAATAGGTCCGCTGGGCGATGAAGCGGTCGAACTCGGCCAGCAGCTGGTCTTCAAGGGAGATGGAAAATCGTTTGAGCATCGGTATTACCTTTCTGGTTAAAGTGTTATCGAAATTAAACGGGAGGGGGGGCAAAGTCAAGTGCAAATGTAAATTTCCAGTAAAGTTTATAGGTATTTTTCCTGACAAAAAAAGTGAAGTCTGGAAAAGATCGCAGGGATACGACGTTAGGGGGTGTTTTACTCGTAACTACCCGAAAATACGGATAAAAAATTTAGGCACGAAATAACGGCGGTTTGACGGAAGAGCGAGTTTTTAGGAGCAAAACGGAGGAAACGAGAGATCGGATGTTGTTTAGTAAATTCTTAAATAGATGATATCGATTCCCCGCTCCAGGATAACTTTCGAAAATCAGGTGCTTTTTACGGCATGGTTGGAAAACGTCGAAAGGAAGGGGGGTTGGGGCGGGTGGTGGCGCGCAAGTCCGCGACTGGTCGGGAAGCAAGCGGTGGATGGCAAGGGGCCTGAGTGGGAAAGTGAAATTGATTCAAACCGCCTTTGACAGGGGGCCGACTTTCCCATAATACACACACACCGCCCCAAAAAAGCGGACCCCCCTTTTACTACATACGATACATAAATTACGAATAGGACATTCGTCGAGATGCCTTGGCAGAAAGTTAAAGCTATTCTGAAGAAGTCTCTGTCTGAAAGCGTGTATGCGTTGTGGATTGAACCCATCCATGGAATTCAGTCCGAGGACGCGCTTCTGGAACTCATTTGCCCGGACCAGTTTTTTGCCTCCTGGGTGACCGAGCATTACCTGCCCCTGATTAAGGAGGGGCTGGCGGTGTGCGGCCACGGCGGCATGAACGTCCGCTGCGTCATGCGCCCCGGCAACAGCCAGGCGGGCGCCCTGATTGCCCACGATGTCAGCGAACAGCTGCGGCTGCCGTGTGTTCCCGAGCAGCAGCAGGGGACCATCCGCACCCTCCATCCCCGTTATACCTTTGACGAGTTCATGGTGGGCGACTCCAACGCCCTGGCCCATTCCGCCTGCAGCGCGCTGGCCGGCGGCGACAC
>JAOUHH010000282.1 GCA_029865195.1 Desulfobulbaceae bacterium | reverse complement strand
CGCCGATCAGGAAACCTATGCCCCGACCATGACGTATCCCGCCAACCCCAACGGGTCGCCTGATGCCATTGCCGGCATCTGTGATCCCACCGGCCGGCTGTTCGGCTTGATGCCGCATCCGGAAGCCTTCCTCCACCGCACCAATCACCCGCGCTGGACCCGGGAGGATTTGCCGGAGGAAGGGCAGGGGGTTGCCCTGTTCAGAAACGGCGTCAACTTCATTCGCGCGAATCTGTTGTAGGGTGGAGGTTTTTGTGGCCCCCCTATACGGGAGAGGTGTCGGAAAGCCATGACGGACGTTGCCCCTAAGCCGAACCAGATGGTAACCGTCATTCTTGAGCTGCGTCATTATGTACGGACGCTGGTGACGGCGGTGGTGCTCGGAACGGTCGGGATCTATTTCCTCACCCCGGCGATCATGCAGATGCTGCAGCAGCATCTGGGGCAGCAGCTTGCTTTCTTCACGGTGGCCGAGCCCTTTCTGGCCCATGTCAAGCTTGCCTTCGCGGTGACCCTCTTCGTGCTCATGCCGGGGATTGTCTATTGCCTCTGGCGCGGGCTGGTCAAGCCCTTCCATCTTTCGGAGACAAGCCTTGCCTGGTTTGTTTTCGGCACCTGTTTCCTCTTCTACGGCGGCGCGTCGTTCTGTTATTTCATTACCTTGCCGTTCGGGGTCGATTTCCTGCTCGGTTTTAAGTCCACCCAGCTTCAGCCCGTTATTTCCATCGATAAGTTCGTTATCTTCACCTCGGTTTTTATCCTCGCCTTCGGTTTTATCTTCGAGCTCCCCATCTTTATGGTCTTCATCGGCAAGGTCGGGGTGATGCGGCGGCAAACCTTTGAGCGCAATCGCCGTTATGCCCTGCTGATCATCAGTATTGTCGCCGCACTCCTGACGCCGACTCCCGATGTGGTCAACATGATGCTGATGGGCGGGCCGCTGTACATGCTGTACGAACTCGGGATATTTATCCTCAAGCTGTTGCGGATTCCATGAGCGCGCCGGGCGATTGTTGCCATCGCGATACCGTTATTCTGCCTGCGAGGTGGTGTTGATGATGCCTGTCGGATTACGGATGCCGCAGAAAACAAAGCGGTCAAGGCAATGGTCTCCGGTCAGGGTCTTCCTGGCCGTGTTTGTCGCTATCTGCGTCGTTTTTTTTGCCATCCATTTTTCTCTCTACGGTAACCGGAAAAGCCTTATCGGCACAGCGTTGCAACGGTCTGAGCAGCAGGCGGTGACCGTTGTTGCCGAGGCTTTCTCCGAACACCTTGCGCGGCTGGTCGGCGATCTCAATTTTATCGCCGCCCTCTATGGGAACTCCCGTTATGCGAAAACGGCCGGGGCGACGGGTGGGGACGATCTGGTTGCCGATCTGTTGGCCTTCTCGCTTGCGTCGAAGCATTACGATCGGATCCGTTGTATCGATAACCTCGGCGTTGAGCGGATTCGGGTGATTTTCAACGACGGCCGGCCGGTTTCCGTGCCATTTGCTGAGCTTCAGGGCAAGAAGGATCGCTACCCCGTTGAACATCTGCAAAGGCTTGCCGGCGGCAGGATATACCTTACCCCGCGTACCTTCGATGTCGGGGGGGGAGAGGTCGGGCGGCCGTTCCAGCCGATGCTGCAGGCGGCTGTAACGGTGCGGGGCGCGCATGATGAGCAGGCCGGGGTCATCGTTCTCGACTATTTCGGCGATCATCTACTGCGTCATGTCCGGGATCGGTATGCGCACAGACTCGCGCCGGACATGGGCGCGTTCTCTCTGCTCAACGCGGAGGGCTACTGGCTTCTTGCCGAAAACCCCGATGGTGAGAGGGGATTTGTGTTTCCGGAGAGAGAGAAGCGCCGGTTCGGGAACCGGTACCCGGAAGAGTGGACTACCATTCTTGCCGGCGAGGATGGCGCCTTTGTTTCCGAGAACGGTCTTTTTGCCTACGCCACGGTCCGGTTGGGGGACGAGCCTAAGCAGGCGGGTGGCGCATCTTTATTAAAACTGGTTTCACGTTTGCCGATGGACAGGGCTGACAGACTCTTGGCCCGCGAACGAAACCTTTTTGTGATCAACGGTATCCTGCTGGTCTGTTTTTGCGCGGTCCTTGCCGGTGGCGGCGTCTATCTGTATCAACGGAGACAGTTGTATGAGGAGGAGTTGCAGAAACTTGCCACTGCCGATCCTCTGACCGGCCTGTTGAACAGGCGCGCCTTTCTTGAGCGGCTGCTCTTTGAGACGGCCCGTTTTGACCGGCACGGCGGCTCGTTGGTGCTGGTCTTGGCGGGAGTCGATCATTTCAAAGAGGTGAATGACCAATATGGCCATCAAGCCGGGGATTACATCCTCCGTCGGGTATCGAAGATTCTGCAGGGCCGGATGCGTTTCACCGACGTTTTATGTCGCTGGAGCGGGGAGGAATTCATGTTGCTGTTGTCCGGCAACGACGAGGTGGATGGCCGCGTTGTTGCCGAAAAGGTGCGCTCGCTTGTTGAGTCGGAGTTGTTCACCTTTGATGGCCGGGATATCCCGGTTACCATGAGCTTGGGGGTCGCGTTTTTTAGAAAGGGGATGGAGCCGGAGCAGTGTATCCAACTGGCTGACCAGCGTTTGTACTATTCAAGAAAAAACGGCCGGAACCGGGTCACCGTGACGGATCTGGAAGAGGCTGGAGAAGTGGGTGGTGAATGATGAATATCGGGAACGAAAAAGAGGCGCTGGATGCTATTGATTCCATCCGGCAGGAGCCTTTGCGCGCACAGCTGCGGACGCTGCAGTTGAGCATCGAATCAATGGAGTTGGGACAGATGTATTATGACCAGAAAGGGAATGAACAGGGCAGCGAGCGGTTGGCAAGGTGTCTGAGGATCGTCGCTGAGCGAAAGAAGGAGATCGAGCGCGCCCTAGAGGATGCCGAGACGCCGTAAAGGCTGGCGTTGCCGTCCGTTTTCGCCTGTGATTGCAGAAAACAAACAAGAAGGGCCGGGGGGAGTTTCCTGTAAAACATGAGGAATCCCACTCCGGCCCTTCTTGTTTGTTGACTCAAACCTCGGTCAGAGTTACCAGCTTCAGCGCGTGGGTGGTGCAACGGGTGACACAGGCCGGTTTGAGCCC